>NZ_JAUBOV010000177.1:0-2660 GCF_036700405.1 Microcoleus sp. T3_D1 | reverse complement strand
AAAACTGGGTCGTAAGTATAACTCCGCTTGCCAGTACCTCCCCCCCCACCAGCTTGCACATTATTGTTTAAACGAACATTAACTCCACTACCAGCGAAGATTAAATCCAAATCGCTATCAAGATCGATATCTGCTAATGCCACAGCCTGATCGGAGGCATAGAAATAATAATTATCATCACTTGGAATTGCCAAAGTACCGTTACCATTATTTAAAAATACACTTTCTAAACCATAACCCTGACCGGAAATAACTGCATCCAAATCTCCATCTCCATCCACATCCCCTACTGCTACGGACAAAGGATTATGAAAATTTCCCGTTATTGACTCAATTGAGTAATTAGTTGCCACACCAAAACTACCATCGCCATTGCTCAATAATACAGATACGTCATTGTTTAAAGATGCAGAAACGTTCGAGTCACGTTTGTTTGCAGTAATGATGTCATTATTGCCATCCCCATTCAAATCTCCCACAGCTACAGATACCGCCCCAACATTCACGGAGTAATTACTTTGGGCGGCAAAAGTACCGCTGCCATTTCCCAACAATACTGACACCCTACCGCTAGCAGGATTAGTGCCACTAGAAGGGCTGGTGGCAATGATGTCTAGATTTCCATCTTTATTTAGATCGTTCAAAGTAACAAATTCAGGCGACGAATTCAGTGCGATATTCGTGCTGGGGGCAAAAGTACCGTTGCCATTCCCCAGCAGCACGGACAAGCTATTGGTGCTAGAATTATTAGCAGTAACGACATCATTTTCACCATCTTTATTTACGTCTCCCACAGCTACGGATAAAGCACCAGAAGCTACCGGATAATTATTAGCTTGAAGGGTAAAATTGCCCGAACCGTCGCCCAACAATACTGACACCCTACCTGCATTAGGAGCAGTACCACCAAAAGAACTGACAGTAATGATATCTAAATTGAGATCGCCATCCAAATCCCCTAAAGCTATGGAGTTTGGACTGTCGCTTACAGTGTAATCTCTGACGCCAAAAGTGCCATCGCCGTTACCCAACAACACTGATACACTGTTGCCATAACCAGCAGTAACAATATCAACAGTGCTGTTATCGTTGACATCTCCTACTGCAATAACCCTAGCATTCGCGTTTATATAATTTCTCGGCCCAAACAACTGACCGTCGTTGTTATTTGGGGGTGTTTGAGGCGTACCGGAAAGCGAATCTGAAATGCTTTTCACATTTCCTTTAGCATCGTACTCGTAAGAGGTAGTATTGCCCCGCGCGTCTGTTTTTTTCGTCACCAATAAATTCTGATTTCGCTCAAAGGTAGGTTTATTTCCCCCTCCATCTTTTGCCGAAACAACTTGACCTGTTTGGTCGAGAATCTGAGTAACTACCCCACCGCTACCATCAGCATAACTTGCCTCTATTACTGTACTTAAAGGTTGAGCTACAGGCGCATTCAAAGGATTAGTTGTATCCTCCTTCCGATAAAGTCCTTGTACCTGTACTGGTGCCACCTGCAACTGCGAACCGTCTTTACGAATTCCTCCCGTTGCTCTACCTGCAAAATCGTATAATGTTTGTTCGGAAAATCCCCGTTTGTCTACTTCTTTTGTGATGTGACGTTCGCTGTCGTAGCTAAACGTCCGCGCTTTGGTATCGGGGTCAACAATATGCAGCAAGTTGCCTGCAGCGTCGTATTCTAACTTCGTCAACCGTCCAGCAGGGTCTTCTATTTGACTTACTTTACCGTTTGCATAGGTCAACTTGGTAATCAACCCAGCTACGTCGATGATTTGGGACAACTCACCGGATGAATTGTAAGTATATTTGGTTTCGTCGCCGTTGGCTTCTTTAACCGAAACCAGACGTTTGGCGGTATTGAAACTGTAAACAGTTTTGTCAGTTAAGGTGCGGGTAAACGTGCCGTCTGTCAGTTTCTCTAATTTGGAGAAATCCCCTGGAGGAGATACATACTCTTCCCCTGCTAGTGTGGATTTATCGAATACCAATTCGCTGCCGTCACCGTCAATTAACAATAATGAAGAGTCGGAATTTTCTACTAATTCCTGCCATCCAGCTATTCCCCAACCGCTGCCGAAAGGACTGTTAATTGTGTTGACTGAAACTAACTTATCCTTCGTGTCGGTTGAAGAACCCGCAAAAATAGTACCCGTAAATCGGCGGATGCCGCTGTTAATAGTATAGTCGTACTGACCCGAAGGCAAGGCACTCATATCGACTTGCAACGCTGCGTCGATGGGACCTCCATTAGAGGGCATTGACCAGAAGTGTTCGCCTCCGGTTAAACTGTATTGGTTGCCGGAATATCCGGGTATTTGATATTTGAATTTGCCTGCATCTACGGTTAGTTTAGCTACTAATTTTTGGGCTGCATCGGCGGGCGCGTTATTGTAGCCGAAATGGACGATGGGTCTGGGGTCTGCTCTGAGAGAATCGTAGGTTAGAGTTAAACTGCGGGTTTCTCCCATTGACTGGTAGGGTACGAGGTCGTGGGTTTCGATTACTGCCCCGGAGTGCATTTCTACGGAAGAGGTTAAGCCGCCTTTTGCTTTGCATTCGTTGCACTTGTCTTTGGGATTGCGGGGGTCTTGACCCGGATTTCTGGGCGAAGGTGCGGGCGGGGCGAAGAAGTGCCAACTGCTGTTGCGGATGCC
>NZ_JAUBOV010000060.1:4999-48000 GCF_036700405.1 Microcoleus sp. T3_D1 | reverse complement strand
TTGTACAATACGCGAGCGGGGACGCTCGCACTACAATAAAAAAAATGCTTTTTACAAAACTGAGATGCTCCCCTTCAGTCCCTCTTCAATGGGATAATTTAGGACTAAAGTCCTTACTACAAACTTAAAGATTGTCCCAGCCAATTCAGATAAGCATCGCTGCCAGCGATAATAGGAATAGCAATAATTTCGGGAACTTCATAGGAATGGAGTTCCTGAACTTTTGTTTTTAAAGCCTCAAATTTAGCCAAATCAGTTTTAATCAGCAACTGCCACTCTGACTCGGCATGAATCTCGCCTTGCCAACTATAAATCGAGCGAATTGGTGACAAACTCACACAAGCAGCCAGCTTGTTTTCAACTAGAGATTTCGCGAGATTCTCCGCTTCCGCCTCCGATGCCGCAGTTACCAGCACCACCCCAAAATTAATTGTCATAGTAATCAGTGAACAGTCAATCGATTTTAGATTTTAGATTTTAGATTTTAGCATTGACTTGCGCGAGATAAATACGTTCGGCTCCTTTATCGGATACAGGTTTTTTATTTCTCCACAGATGAATCACGTGGCGGGTATCCTGGATGCTTTCAGTCATCAGTGAACAGTCAACAGTCAACAGTCAACAATCAACCGTTAATCTCATTAACTTCCCAAGAATTGACTCTGCCAGCCCCAGCTAAGGAAAAATAGCGCCTAGTAGATTCCGGCAAAATAGCTCCCGCCAACAAAGCATTATCTAAATTAGCTCCTATTAACGTCGCCTCGCTCAAATCTGCAGCCATCAAATCTGCTTGACACAGCTTTGCCCAATTCAGATTTGCCCCTCTCAAACAACTTCCCCTCAACTTAGCCCCGGTTAAGTTTGCACCCGCCAACTTCACCCCCCGCAACTGAGCCGCGCTGAAATTCGCCCCCGCCAAATTCGAGCCTTCCAAATTAGCTCCCATTAGTTTAGCTTCACTGACGTTAACACCGCTTAAATCTGCACCGCAGAGATTCACCCCAGCCAACTGCGCTCGCCGCAAACTGACTCCTGTTAATTGAGCTCCAAAAAGTTTTGCACTATTGAGCCTTGCACCGTAAAGGTTGGCCCACTTAAAATTAGCTGCAGTCAGATTAGCGCCCAGCAAGTTAACTAATTGCAAGTCGGCGCTGCACAAATTGGCATTCCACAACACAGCACCCCGCAGGTTTGCGCCAGTTAAAGTTGCGCCGCTTAACTTTGCTCTCGGCATTTTTGCTTTTACCAAAAAAGCACCGCTGAGATTGGCTTTTGTCAAATCTGCACCTGAGAGTTGGGTTTCACCCATTTTGGCAAAAGTTAAATTTGTTCTGTGCAGCAGTGCACCTTTGAGTGTTGCTTTGGTGAGAAACGCCCTACTGAGGTTCGCCCCGGAAAGATTAGCTCGCGAAAGGTTGACTCCGATTAAGATTGCTCCGCTGAGGTCTTTCCCGCTGAGGTCGGCTCCAGTAAAGTCTCTTTGTCCTTTTTCGTAATTGTTGAGCAGTTCGCTAACTTCCATAGGGCGTGATACCTTCTATGATTGGGGGGGTTTCGATCGAGAAATCTCTAATCTTAAGGTTGTTTCAGAAATTAGACTGTTTCAGAAATTAGACTGTTCCAGCGTTTGCCTCAAACGGTATAAATCCCAATAACATCACTTTCTGTTTAAAGGCAATCTCTTAATAAAGATTTTATATCTTCCACGCGGTAGCGATCCCGGTTTCGGTATTTTTGAATTAAAAATTAATGTTTCTTGACATAGATAGTCATTGCTTAACGATCGACCGTTATTCGCAACTTCAGGCGCAGCGTGCCCTTGAATCCTGCAGGAGGTTGCCAGGAACTCAAGGCCCTCTTGAGAGCCTCTACGGCGTCTGTTGCTTGCAGCGTCGAGGTTTTAGTGTCGATTGCCAATCGGGCAACGCGGCCGTCTTGTACCAATAACTTCCATACCGTTTCACCGCTAACCCCCGCCGGGAGATTAACAGATTGCAGGTATTGAGTCAAATCCGCGATCGCCCCGGCATCCAACCCTTCGACGCTAACTACTTGGAGGCGAGAAGCCTTTGGCTGCGATGGTTGCAACTCACCGTAACCTCGCGGCGGCGCCATAGCAGGAGCTGGACTCACCGGTGCCGAGTTGCGATTCGAGGTAACGCTGCGAGTGCCGCCCCTAGTTGGCTCTGCCCCTCCAGACTCGAAAATACCCTCATAGCTGACACCCTGCGGCAATTCTACAGGCACTTGCACCCTGCGACGAGATCCATCGGGTTCGACTCGCACTTCTTCGCTCACAGCCACAAAAGCCGTGTATTCCGACAGCAAGCGATAAGTCAGAGCAGTATTAGTCACAGCTTCCACTAGAGATTTAGTCTCGCCACCAAACATTTGATTCATTAAATCTTTAATGCGCGATCGCGCCCAAAGTTGAGCTACCGCCGGATTGCCAAAATCCGTAGCGGTTGCTGTGACTGAAGTTGACTCCCGCTGCCGCCCGCCGGATTGAGCAAAATTAACAGGTAAAACTTGCTCGTAAGCTTTGCCGCCGGCAAGAGTGCCGCGGATGCGAAGTTGGCCGTTAGTTCGATCGGTCTTTTTGCCAAACAAAACCAGTGGCCCACTCGCAAACAAGTCTGGGGGTGCGATCGGATAAATCTCCGGTTTTTCCCCCATTCCTTCCCAACTAATTTGAATATTAGTCAATACCGGACGATTAATTTCACGAAAAAACTTTTCTGCTGCTTCTGCTGACGGTTCATCTTGACGAATTACTTGAGATGTGCCTCTTCCCACTTCCGCCAAACGGTTGAGCAAAAACCGATTCACCGAACCCCCGACACCAAAACTATAAAGTCGATTTCCCGGTTTCAGACTCTGCTTAACCAGAGCCAAAACTTCATTTTCATTACCAATGTAACCATCCGTAATTAATACAATACTCCGCAGCCTTCCCGTAGCCGCCGCCGGAAAATTCATCACTGCTTGAATGCCGTTAAGCAGTTCACTGCCTCCGTTAGCCTGCAACTTTTCGATATAATTAATTGCGCTTTGTCGATTTTCTGCCGTATTCGCTAAAGGAGTAGTTGAAAGCGCTTGCGTAGTGTTGGCAAAATCAATAATAGTAAAAGTATCGTTGGGATTCAGTCCTTGAATGAAGCGGCGCATCAACTCCTTAGATTTTGCTAGTGGTTCGCCCTTTTGAGAACCGGAAGTATCCATCAGAAACACGACATCTTTAGGTACAATTTCATTAGTTTGGTAGTTTAATGCCGGAATCAAATAAGTAGCAAAATGACCGCCCCGCTGGTCGGATTGAGTCAAGACAGTTGAGCGCGTATTTTCGCCCGCCACTCGATAGCGCAAAATTAAATCTTTATTGGGAATTGTGTCAGAATTGGCTAATTGGACTTGCACAATATTTCCCCTGCGGTCAGTTGTAATTTGATGGGAAGTAGAGCGGACATCGCCGATCGCAACTCCGGCATCTATTTCTACCGAAACAGCAATATTGTGACCCGATCGCGTTCCCGGAGGCAAAACAGGCGGGTTAATGCGATCGGCATCGGTATTAACCCCCCCCTGCCCCCCCCTTGCTAAGGGGGGGAATTGAGAATCGCCCTCCCTTGCTAAGGGGGGGAATTGAGAATCGCCCCCCCTTAGCAAGGGGGGGTTGGGGGGGGTCGAATTTCCCGAAATATAGCGAGGCCCTACCACCATTGGAAACACAAATTCGTAATCGCCGCCAGCAAACTTGAGACTTTCGGTGTAGCGAATCGTAACTTCAATTTTTTCTCCCGGTTTGATATTAGCCAGAGACTGAGTAAAAATATTGTCGCGTTCTTGTTCCAACAAACCAGCACTCCGGCCTTGCTTTCTGGCTTGTTCGTACATTTCCAAAGCTTCCTCGCGGCGTTTGATATCAGCTTTAATAATTCGTGAGCCTATTTTAATTTCCATATCATCCACCGCCGCTTCATCGGGCAAAGGAAATACATAAACAGCTTCTATAGATTCGGGAAAAGGATTTTCAAATTTCTGAACAACTTCGACGCGGGAGATATTGCCAGCTATTTTGGCTTTAACTTCCGTCTGCTTGAGAGGAAAGACTTGTTCTGGGGTCGTATTGGGAGTTTTGACGAACAAACCGCCGACAGGACAGCGATTTTGTGGCGATCGTCCGCCATTGCAATTAACATCGTTACTAGCGAGGATTTTCGGCGACACAGACGAATAATTTTCCCCAGGATCTTTTGCCCGCGCTGCATGGGGAGCAAGCCACGCGCCACACTCTATCGCAGCGAGCAATGCGATACCAGCACAAAGCAACCGTTGAGGGGATAGAACGCAGACAAACTTCATAGCTGTTTTTTTTAGCAGACTTGAGGTGCTTTGTGTATCATGACTTTACGATTGCCGAAACGTTCCTGAGTTAGCTTTTTGGGAAAAATGACTGAGCGCGCAGGGCTGATTTTAGATTTTGGATTTACCCCACAGATAAATCTGGGAGCTTGAACTAGGGTCTAAAATTTTTATCTTTCCACGACTCCTGTACGTGGCAGCGTATCCGTTTTTGGGCTGGGTCAATGCTTCAATTCTAAAATCTAAAATCTAAAATCTAAAATCTAAAATCGATTGACTCGCCTAGGGGCGGACTGGGCGCTGGAACTTTTGTCGAAGCCATGATTGCTCAGGGCGGCTGCTGTCGGCCGCTTGATCCGTATTTGGGTGAGGTCGGTTGGGGCGATCGTCCGCGAACCCAACCTAGAAGATTGTATGATAGTTAAATAATTAAATAACTCTAACCTCAACCTCTCAATCTCTAATAAATTGAAAAAGCCATGAATTTTATTAACCCCAAAACCGACTTTGCATTTAAAAAAATCTTCGGCTCTGCTGAGAGTAAGGACATTTTGATGAGTTTCTTGAATGCCATGCTCTACGAAGCACAGCCCGTCATCGAAGATTTAGAAATTATCGATCCCTATTTAGCTCCCAAAATCAAAGGAGTAAAAGATACTTACTTGGATGTCAAAGCTAAGATTGATGGCAACAAAACGGTAATTATTGAAATGCAAGTATTGAATGTAGAGTCCTTCGAGAAGCGGATTTTATACAATGCCACTAAAGCTTATTCAATGCAGCTAACCACAGGAAGCCGTTACAGCTTGTTAAACCCTGTGATTGCTCTGACGATTACAGATTTTCAAATGTTTGAGGATCTGGAAACAGTGATTTCGCGCTTTGTTTTCAAAGAAAAAAGTTTTTCAACCGAATATCTAGCGGATGAATTTGAACTTGTATTTGTTGAACTGCCCAAATTTGACAAGACATTACAGGAGTTAGAAACGCTGACAGATAAGTGGATATATTTCATGAAAACTGCTCAAATTTTACGGTCTGTTCCCGAAGAGTTGGGAAATGTGCCGGAACTCAGGCAGGCTTTTGCAATTGCGAATGAAGCGAATCTCGATCCTGATGAATTGGAAGATTTAGAAAGGCGCGAAATTTTTATTCAAGACCAGCGCGGTGCAATTACCAAAGCTACTAGAATCGGGAGAGAACAAGGTATCGAACAAGGCATCGAACAAGGCATCAAACAAGGAAAGTTGGAGTTAGTTGTGCGGCTGTTGGAGCGCCGTGTCGGCCCGTTGTCGTCGGAGATTCAAACTCGCATCAGTCAGTTATCCGCTGAGCAATTAGAGAATTTAGGAGAGGCAGTTTTAGATTTGACCAGTGTCTCAGATGTGACAGATCGGTTACAGACATATTTGTGAGGAAGGGAAAAAAGCCAGGGTGAATGTGGTTTTCTCCGAAGATCGATCGCCCTTGACTGGTATCAGTCCAAAGCGCACTGATGAACAATCCACTGTTTTGAAATTGGCGATTAAGCTCAAAACCCCTGCAAACCGCCAGATCGAGGTCGTGGGCCACTCGTCCTATCCCCAGCCGTATTTGATAAATGGTCAAACACTGCTGGACAATTTTTGATTTTAGCTCTTAGAGTTGAGTGTTACCTTAACTAGAAACAGAAACATCTAAAGTCGAAAATCCTATGAGCAAATTTGTGTTTGTGACTGGCGGCGTGGTTTCCAGCATCGGCAAGGGAATTGTCGGTGCTTCCTTGGGCCGCCTATTGAAGTCGCGGGACTATTCTGTCTCGATTTTGAAGCTAGACCCCTATATTAACGTTGACCCCGGCACTCTGAGCCCGTTTCAGCACGGAGAAGTCTTTGTCACGCAAGACGGTGCGGAAACTGACTTGGATTTGGGGCACTACGAGCGTTTTACCGATACTTCCATGTCTCGCCTCAATAGCGTCACCACGGGTTCCATTTATCAAGCGGTGATCAACAAAGAACGCCGCGGTGAGTATCAGGGGAGCACGGTGCAGGTGATTCCGCACATCACTAACGAGATTAAAGAGCGAATTCATCGGGTAGCAAAAAATACTAATCCCGATGTGGTGATTACGGAAATCGGCGGAACGGTGGGAGATATTGAATCTTTGCCGTTTTTGGAGGCAATTCGCCAGTTTCGCAAGGATGTCGGCCGGCAAAATGTTGTGTATATGCACGTCACGCTGATACCTTGGATTCCTTCGGCTGGGGAAATGAAAACTAAACCGACTCAGCATTCGGTGAAGGAATTGCGATCGATCGGCATTCAACCAGATATTTTAGTCTGTCGGTGCGATCGCCCGCTGTCTTTGGGCATGAAACAGAAATTGTCGGAATTCTGCAACGTGCCCGAAGAGTGCGTCATCACGTCTCAAGATGCTAAAAGTATCTACGAAGTACCCCTGATGATGGAACAGGAAGGTTTGGCCCAACAAACGCTCAATTTGCTGCAACTCGAACATCGCCAGCCAGATTTGCATCAGTGGCAAACTTTAGTCAACAGGCTTTACAGTCCCAATCACAAAATTGATATTGCTTTAGTTGGCAAATACGTGCGGTTGAACGATGCTTATCTTTCGGTGGTGGAAGCTTTGCGGCACGCGGCAATTGCGATCGGCTGCGACCTGAATTTGCACTGGATTAACTCAGAAGATTTAGAATCGGGAAACCTCGATAATTATCTCAAAGGTATCAACGGCATTGTTGTACCGGGAGGTTTTGGGGTTCGGGGAGTTGATGGCAAAATAGCGGCGATCGAATATGCCAAACACCACAAAATTCCATTTTTGGGCTTGTGTTTGGGGATGCAGTGTGCTGTGATTGAATGGGCGCGCAACATCGCCCAACTACAGGATGCCAACAGCGCTGAATTTAACCCAGATACAGCAAATCCGGTAATTAATTTATTGCCAGAACAGCAAGATGTAGTTGATTTGGGCGGTACAATGCGACTGGGTTTGTATCCGTGCCGTGTCAACCCAGACACGCTAGCTTTCAAACTTTATCAGAAAGAAGTGATTTACGAGCGGCACCGCCATCGGTACGAATTTAACAACGCCTACCGCAATCTTTTCTTAGAATCAGGTTATGCAGTCTCCGGTACATCTCCAGACGGCCGATTGGTAGAAATGATCGAATTTCCCAACCATCCCTTTTTCATAGCCTGCCAATTTCACCCCGAATTCCAATCTCGACCTAGCGCCCCCCACCCATTGTTTCAAGGGTTTATCCAGGCCGCTAGCATCCAGGGAAAGCAGGATGTTTTAGAAGATGAGGGTCGCGACTTGGTGGCTGGGAAAGTTGTCGCAAACTGATCTCATATCATGTGCGATCGATTAGTTCTGATATATTAGATGTCTGTAGGGGCGGTTCCGAGTAGACAATATTCAAATCGCCCAGACAATCGACATTACAAAACCCACCCAACAGACCAATAGGATTTGATAGGGGTCGCACTTACCGGACTAGATATCGGGCAGCATTCTCAACGAGTGAAAAACCTCCCCCCCCAACCCTATGCTAGGGCTGGGGGGCTAGTACCACAAGGGAGAAGGCAGAAGGCAGAAGCCAGAAGGCAGAAGGCAGAAGGTAAAAATGCTGATATTTTTACTTAACTTTTTACGGATTTCAAGGGTGATACCAGTTTCAAAAAAAATGCAACTGTAGCCAACTTCCCAACCCCGATAGTCATCTGTCATGCCCAATCTAAAATCTAAAATCTAAAATCTAAAATGGTATGAGTTGTCAAACTATCCTAAAATACCAGGAAACACAGGTTTGAGGAGGCTTTGTGGCTTATTGGAGCAAAATTACTTATGAGAAAAGTACATACATAATTGACCTTGACACTATTAGTGCTTTTTCTAGCGAACTGGATAACAAGCGTATCACCTTTTGGCTGCCTAATAGCAGTCAGCCGATTATCCTCAATCCCCAAGGCAATTCTGAGGCTTACAAGCAAGTTCTCGATTACCTCAAAAAAACCCTTGAGCGCAATTCTAGAGGTTCGTGGATTAAAATTCATTATGACCGCAAAGAATTTGCGATCGATATGAGTCGAATTAGTTCTTTTGCTTGCGAACAGAACGGTCGGCTAAGCTTTTGCCTGCCTGACAGCGCAACTAATATTATTATCCTCCGCCAAAGCAACCCGGAAACTTATCAAGAAATTCAGGAATACATTAAAAATACGACGGGACAATCTCTGCCATGAAGAAGTCAGTAGTCATTAGTCATTACTCAGTAGTCATTAGTCATTAGTCATTAGTCATTAGTCATTAGTCAGTAGTCAGTAGTCAGTAGTCATTAGTCATTAGTCAGTAGTCATTAGTCATTAGTCAGTAGTCATTAGTCATTAGTCATTAGTCAGTAGTCATTAGTCATTAGTCATTAGTTAGAAGCATGAACCATGAAGGATGAAGGAGACTATGTTTAGTAAATCCTCACATTCATTTTATTGTTTTTGAGCTAAAATACTTAGGTTGCACCCTAATTTTAGATAGGAAAAAAGCGCAGTAAAATGCGCTGCTTTTTTAAATTTTAACTATTGAACAAGCTGCCAAGCTAATTTGGCTGCCCCTACCATGCCTGCTTGATTGCCCAATTCAGCAACCAATAACTGTAAATCTTCGCGAGAACTCGGCAGTACACGTTGCTGAATTTCGGCTTGAACCTGCGGTAAGAAAAATTCTGCACCTGCACTAATTCCACCGCCGATAATAATAGCTTCCGGCGTCAAAATATAAATGAGACTTGCCAAACCGATACCCAGATAGCGCCCGTAATTTTGCCAAAATTCTAAAGCTTTGGCATCTCCAGACTTAGCTAAATTTGCTAATTCTAGCGGTTCCAAACCCGTTTCCCGGCGAATTGCTTGCACCGAAACGTACTGTTCTAAAGAACCGCGATTGCCGCTGTTGCACTCCGGGCCGTCGGGATTTATGGCAATCAATCCTAGTTCTCCGGCCGCGCCTTGATGACCTACAAATAGTTTGCCGTCTAGGATAACTGCACCGCCGACTCCTGTACCTAAAGTTATTAAAATTAGGTTTTTAAAGTGCCTTCCTGCGCCCAACCAAGCTTCTCCCAATCCGGCACAGTTGGCATCATTTGCTAATATTGTCCGCAGTCCGGTTTTAGCTTCCAACCAGTCAGCTAGGGGGACGTTATGCCAGTTTTTGAGGTTAATTGCTACTCTGGCTATGCGGCCGGCGGCGTCTGCGGGGCCTGGAGTCCCGATGCCGATCGCACTTACAGCATTTTCGACCCGATTAAGTTGTAAAATAGCATCAGTCATCGCGGCTAAAACGGCTTCTGGCGTTGCGGGTTGAGGGGTTGGAACACTTAAGGATTGGTGACAAATGCCGTCTTCGGTAAATCTGCCGAGTTTAATGGCGGTTCCGCCTAAGTCAATGCCGATTACTTGTGTCATTCGATTTGGGTTTTGGATGCAAGAATTTGGGATTAATCCTCATAGGATAAACATATTTTAAGGTGCGGACTGTACACATTACCAAGTAAGTTTGTAGTGAGAATTTAAATCCTCCAACTTCTATTTTAGTCTATAATACTTAGCGACAAAAAATGGGTTAATTATTAATACTATCATACCGATCGCAATCCATAGCAAAAATTATGGATACCAGCGAGTTCGCCTATTTAATTTCGCCTAACTTACGTTGCGCTACCTCTCGGTTGTGCAAAGCATCGTGATAGTCTGGTTGGAGAGCAATTGCCTGGGTATAAGATGCGATCGCCTCTTCAAATCTTCCTAAATTATACTGCTCATTCCCTCTCTCGCACCATGCCTCAGCATCTACATTAACTTCCGATTCTGCCTCCGCACCCTCAGCGCCTCTGCGGTTCACTTCCCCAGAAAAACCCAAACCATTCCCAACAAACACCGCCTCAATCACCCTCCCCTTTGTATCCTCCTCCTCAACCTCCGGCAGCGGAAACCGTGTCAATATCTCCCGCCCAATTTGCCGCGCCACCTCTGACAATTCCCCGCTGCCAATTCTACCTAACAAAACCAGCCGCTGCGCCAATTCCTGAAGCGATGCCACCGCATCCGTAGGGGCGGTGCCCCCGTGCCCGCCCTGCTGGTTTTCCCCCTCTAACAATCGAGTCCCAAACCGTCGCAGCCAAGCCGCCAATTCACCATCTTTAAGGCGTTTTGCGATTAAGAATCCCGCTACATCCCCTCTACTCCAACCGGCATTCACCCCTTCCAGGATTTCCATGAATTTCGACTCGTATTCCGCGTCTGTTAAGGTTGGGCGGATGGCGGTATTTTCTGAAGGCGGGGAGGGTTTGCTTGGGGTTCCGAAAAGTCGCTGAATTAGTCGTTTGAAGAATTGCAGAATTTTGTTGAGCATTTGTGAGGTTGGGAGGGTGGGGTATTTTCTATTTTATAGCAATTATCAAAAGTAGGATTACATATAGATTGTCCGCGATATCTGTAGGAAGACGGCACTGTTGTGTCTGGGATTGCGACGCACAGCAAACAATCACATGAATAGGACTTACGCAATCATCCCAGGTATGGGGGCAACCGGGCGTGGGGAGAGCCCCTACAAAACACTATATATTGAGGCTGTGCGTAAGTCCTGATGAAGTAGAATTAATCTACTTTAAAAGCGGATAATACAGTTCTCCTGTTGAGTTGATATAACCGGCCCGATCGCCCGCTAAATCCCCCGTTCCCATAAATACGTCAACTCTCCCCGCCCCTTTGATTGCGCCGCCAGTATCTTGATCCAAAACGTACCGATTCACGGCATTTTGTTCGAGTTGTCCCCCCGCATTCGGATAAGGGAGTTTTGTACTAATTAATGCTAGTGCACCGGGCGGCATTAAGGCTTTGTCCGTGGCGATCGACCTTTCGGCAGTTACTGGCACTCCAATGCTTCCTGTGGCTGGAGATCCATTACTATCCCGGAAGAATACAAAGCTTTCATTTTTCGGCAAATATTTGTTCATATCTGCGGGAAAGTTGGTAAAATATTCCCTTAGTTTCGGCAAAGTTAACTCTTCTAAAGTAAACTTTCCGTCTTTAACTAATTCTCGTCCAACTCCTGTATAACTGTGACTGGTTTTGCCTGCAAAACCGACGGTCATCTCGCTACCATCTGTTAGTTGCAATCTCGCCGAACCTTGGACGTGCACGAGAAATGCTTGGAATCGATCGCGCAACCAAACTAATTCTAATCCTCGCAGCAATCCTTTACTTGCCTGCAAAGCATCTGCGCCTTCTAATTGCAATCTTGTCGGGTGAGGTTTCGGCCAAGATGCCATGTTTGGCGGCATCCGGTACAGGGGATAACGGTATTCGGAATTCGGCGTGCGAGATGCTGCGTAAGTCGGCTCGAAATAACCTGTAAATGCGACTGTTCCTTTGCCATCTTTGCCCGTGGATTTGTAAAATACAAACTCGCGCTTGACAGATTCCTGAAGTTGTGCTGGGGTTGTGGAACTGACAACTAATTGGCGGAATCGATCGAGGGAACGGCGGACTCGATCGCGCGTAACTCCTGCGACTGGATAGCGGCTGTAAGCAGTGGCGGCGGCCGATGTATTGAGATAGCGGAGGCTGTGGTCGATCGACCTTAACAGCAATTCTTTATCGCCCGGTTTGCCATTTTCGCCCCAGATTTGAGCGTCAAAGGCGATCGAATCCAACTCACTCGCTTGTAATTGATTTACACTCATTGGTTGCAGCGATGGAACTGCAACGGCGGGCACCGAAAAAGCGATCGCCAAAACGCAACAGGCGATCGCTAATAGCTGATAGCGAAAAATCTTGCTCAATTTCCAATCTTCCCTACTGAATTGATAATTTTCCTTATTCATCGTATCGTTCGACGCTAGAAGTAAATATCGGTTCTACGCGAATTGCGAGAACGCTGGTAGGCCGAACTACCATGTATTCGCCTTGAATATTTTTAATCGGGACGTTAAGAAATTCTCTTGAATCTTGTTTCGGCACCAGCGTACTGCTGTACCACTTTTGAAAATCTTGCAGGGTTGCGAAACGCACTTCTTCGCGATGGCCGCCCTCAAGCAGCAGGTGCACGGAATATTCGCTGGGTGTTCTAGGCATAGGAGATGGGGAGAGTTGTTGGAGGACAATCAAAAATCAAAAATCAAAAATCAAAAATTGATGTGGTTGTCCTCAAGCAGCAGGTGCACGGAATATTCGCACTTGTGTTCTAGGCATATCTGTATTTTAGATTTTTGATTTTAAGCTTTTGGAACGATTCCATATTTTACCCCTTCCTCGGCGCATTCCCTCATCTAGTGGGTTGGATTGAGGGAGAGGGGGAGAGGGGGGGAGAGGGGGAGAGGGGAGAGGGGGAGAGTGCCAGAAGGGGAGGGTGAGAGAGACTGGAGAGTTGTTGCAGGAAAATCTCAATCTAAAATCTAAAATCCCAAATCTTAAATCGATTGACGGCGGCCCCCATCTGCGGCTACGCTGTGAAAGTGAACTACCAGACGCTGACCACTTAAGTGGTACAGCGCTGGCTTCCTGATTCAACGGGGATAGCGTCCAATAAAACCGAAGTTTTACCCGATCGACTTACATCCCCTCCGCAGGCAGAAGCGCTAGTTCCTAACGCCAAAATCCGCAAGGCTTCATTTCTAATGTTTATCGCTGCGTTTACATCACGGTCATGGTGAGTACCACAACGCTGACAACTCCATGCTCTAACATCAAGAGTGAGATTATCAACTCGATTTAGGCATACATGGCAAGTCTTAGAGCTAGGAAACCATCGATCAATCTCGACATATTGTTTTCCTTCACTCTCGGACTTGTACTTAAGCATCGTGCAGAACATACCCCAGCCAACATCATTAATTGATGAAGCTAAATTATGATTCTTAACCATGCCTTTGATATTGAGATTTTCCACTGCAATAACTTGGTTTTCGTTAACTATCTTGCGGGATAGCTTCTGTAGAAAATCTTCACGGCATCTAGCAATTTTGGAGTGAACTTTTGCCACCGCCAGTCTTGCCTTTTTTCGGTTTTGACTACCTTTCTTTTTGCTAGAAAGCTTTTGCTGCTTACGTTTTAGGTTGCGTTGACGCTTGATAAAATGTTTGGGGTTGTCAAACTTAGAACCATCACTGGTAATCGCAAAATGAGTTAACCCTACATCAATGCCAATAGCTTTATCTACTGGGACTAACTCAGGTTTTGCTTCTCCATTATCAATCAAAACAGAAACAAAATATTTGCCGTCCGGGTTGCCAGACACGGTAACGGTCTTGATATCGCCCTCAAAATCACGATGTCGCCGACAGAAAACTAAACCAATCTTAGGTAGGTTGATATAGTCACCGTCGAATTTGACGTTTTGAGGATAGCTAATCGACTGCCTGCTGTGCTTTGACTTGAATTTGGGCAGCATTGCCCTCTTGTCAAAGAAGTTTTTGTAGGCAGTAGATAGATTCAATGCGACCACTTGCAAGCATTGAGAATAGGGTTCTTTTAGCCATTCGTATTCTTTTTTGAGTGCAGGGAGCAAGCCTTGTATGTATGCCCTAGATAGTCCTTTGCCAGTATTTTTGTAAGTTTCTTGACATAGATTTAAAGCATAGTTCCAAAACCATCTCGCACAACCAAAAGACTTTGCAAGCAAGGTTTCTTGCTCACTTGTGGGATAGATTCTGTACTTGTAGGCTTGATACATTTATCAAGATTGCAGAATACCGATAAGACTATCATAGCACACAAAAACGATATTGATTCGCTGTCGCTCAATTTATTTTCACCGCGAGCTTTCATCCCGACGCTCACCTTCGGTAGAGCGCGGGACTTCCCATTCGCATTAGTTAAGGCTGCTTTGCTCAAAGAAAAAGCAGCCCACGTCGCTCAAAAATCTAGTTGCACTCCCTCCGCTTCGCTCCGCCCAAAGCTGCTACCAACAGCAATGGACAGCTAACCGCCAAACTGAGTAAGCAGTATGGAGGCTAGTTGAGAATTTTAACATTCTCTGTAGCCGCCCTGCTCTGTGTTAACGTGCGGGGCGGCTGGGTTTTTGGGTTTTCCTAGAAAACCAAAAACCAGGAGACCATATTATGTCACAGGAATTCGTGCGTGACGATAACTTTTCCGCGCGTCCAAATGACGCCTCAGCAGTATCGGAACAGGAAGTCGTGCGGATAACGGTTGTCGGTTCCCGCGCAGCCGTGTTAGACACCATCCACACCTTGTACCGACTGGGATTTGCCGCCGTCGGGGATTGGAGCCCGCCGCAGCGAGGCGCACAGCCGGGACAAGTGATAAGCGTACTCATTCGCCGATCGCGCAAAGCCTAAAAATAGGCTGAAATACGCTAGGGACACGACACCGTGCCTTTCGTCGTGTCAACAAACACGTTAAACCCGCAGTCCGACAGGGGGTTGAAACCCCTGCCTCAAAACTCAACTCCTCGCGATGAGGACTCAGAAGAAGACTTTTAAACTCATTAGTCCTCTTGAGAGGACTTTAGCTATTAGACAGGGAATTCATTCCCTGGCGGACTGACGGGCGGGTGGGAGGACTGGCGGACGATGGGCTTAAGTTGACACGCTTTGCACAAGGTATTGCCGTGTCCTCCATCGCCGCGTCTACATGGCTGGATATCTGATTGTCACATCCTCGGAGGGCGATGGCGTCGGGCCCTCGCCCGTGCTACGGGAAATTTCATCATCCAACCCGGTTAATTTTACCCGTTCCCCACAGTCAGGACACGCCTTGGCCGAAGTCCCTACAATGATTAATCTGGCGGAATACAGGGATTGTGTATTTTAGAACACGATTTGACCGCAACACTTAAAATAGTCTTGATTTACCGATCGACTGCACCCTTTTCTCATCAATATTTCTGGTTAGCTGGGGGTGTCTGTGGGCCGGAGTTGCGAGGTTCTGCTTCCAAAAGGCTGATAATGGTGCACAATTTCAAATTAACAACAAAACTTGCACTATTTTGAGTAAGCTTTGGGGGGAACAGCTTAGAAAGCCTGTTTCTAAGACTGATGCAAAATATCAAATTAATCCTCCACCTTGTCCAATTACTAATTACGAACCTATGCCCCGTCGTCAAGACTTAAAAAAGATTCTTCTTATTGGTTCCGGCCCAATTGTTATCGGTCAAGCGTGCGAATTTGACTATTCAGGGACACAAGCTTGCAAAGCTTTGCGAGAAGAAGGTTTTGAAGTAGTGTTGGTGAATTCCAACCCGGCAACGATTATGACCGATCCAGAAACTGCCGATCGCATTTACATCGAACCTCTAACGCCGGCCATCCTCGAACAAATCATCGCTAAAGAAAGACCTCAAGCAGTTTTACCGACTATGGGCGGTCAAACGGCGCTAAATTTAGCAGTGGCAGTCGCTAAAAATGGCGTTTTAGAAAAATACAACGTCGAGTTGATTGGTGCTAAGTTGCCAGCAATTGAAATGGCAGAAGATCGGCTATTATTTAAGGAAGCGATGGCGCGAATTGGGGTCGCCGTTTGCCCTTCGGGAATTGCCAACACTCTCGACGAAGCCAAAGCAATTGGTCACCAAATCGGCAGTTATCCGTTAATTATTCGTCCTGCTTTTACAATGGGCGGCACGGGAGGCGGCATTTCTTACAATCAAGAAGAATTTGAAGAAATGGCCCAAGGCGGGCTTGATGCCAGTCCAGTATCGCAAATTTTAATCGAACAATCTTTGATTGGTTGGAAAGAGTACGAACTGGAAGTAATGCGAGATTTGGCAGATAATGTAGTGATTATTTGTTCGATCGAGAATCTCGACCCGATGGGCGTCCACACCGGCGATTCCATCACCGTCGCCCCGGCGCAAACTCTCACAGACAAAGAATATCAGCGCCTGCGGGATGCTTCGGTGAAAATTATTCGCGAAATCGGAGTTGAAACCGGCGGTTCCAATATTCAATTTGCCGTCAATCCTGTCAACGGAGATTTCATCGTTATTGAAATGAACCCTAGGGTTTCCCGTTCCTCCGCCTTGGCCTCGAAAGCAACTGGTTTCCCTATTGCAAAAATGGCGGCAAAATTAGCGGTAGGTTACAGCCTAGACGAAATTTCCAACGATATTACCAAGAAAACTCCGGCGTCTTTTGAGCCGACAATTGACTACGTGGTGACGAAGATTCCGCGATTTGCCTTTGAAAAGTTCCCTGGTTCCGAACCGACTCTGACAACGCAAATGAAGTCAGTTGGGGAGGTAATGGCGATCGGGCGCAGCTTCAATGAATCCTTCCAAAAAGCCCTGCGGGGATTGGAAACAGGCCGCGCAGGTTTCGGGTGCGACAAACCGGAAAAGTTGCCGAGTTTGGAACAAATTCGCGCCGGATTGCGGACGCCAAATCCCGATCGCATTTTTACAGTTCGCCACGCGATGATGATGGGAATGTCGGTGGAAGATATCTTCGAGTTCACAGCAATTGACCCTTGGTTTTTGGATAAAATGCAGGAATTGCTGGAAACTGAGAAGTTCTTGAAACGAACGCGGTTGGAACAGTTGACAAAAGAGACAATGTTTGAAGTAAAGCAGTTGGGATTTAGCGATCGCCAAATTGCTTACGCCACCAAAACATCGGAAGATCGAGTCCGCGCTTACCGCAAACAGTTAGGCGTAATTCCGATTTACAAAACCGTCGATACCTGTGCCGCTGAATTTGAAGCGTTTACACCGTATTATTATTCCACCTACGAGGCGGGTGCGGCTATTTGGGAATTGGGCGATGAAGAAAAGAAAGTTTCGCCTGTGGGCCACAGTCTGGCGCCGGAGTCGGAAGTTTTGCCTTCTACCAAACGAAAAGTGATGATTTTAGGTGGCGGGCCCAACCGAATCGGACAGGGAATTGAGTTTGATTACTGCTGCTGTCACGCTTCCTATTCCCTAGGAGAAGATGGCTTTGAGACAATTATGGTCAACTCGAACCCGGAGACGGTTTCGACGGATTACGATACGAGCGATCGCCTGTATTTTGAACCGCTAACAAAAGAAGATGTTCTCAACATCATCGAAGCCGAAAATCCAGAGGGAGTAATTATTCAGTTTGGCGGACAAACGCCGCTGAAATTGGCGCTGCCTTTACAAAAAGCTCTGGAAAATCACCCCGACGTACAAACAAAAATCTGGGGAACTTCGCCGGATTCTATTGATACGGCTGAAGACAGGGAGCGATTTGAAAAGATTCTGCGGGAATTGGATATTCAGCAAGCTGCTAACGGTTTGGCCCGCAGTTTTGAGGATGCTTTAATAGTAGCTCAACGCATCGGTTATCCGGTAGTCGTGCGACCGAGTTACGTGTTGGGCGGGCGAGCAATGGAAATTGTTTATTCCGATACGGAATTGGAACGTTACATGACCTATGCGGTGCTCGTAGAACCAGATCATCCGATTTTAATTGATAAGTTTTTGGAGAATGCGATCGAGGTTGATGTAGATGCGATCGCCGATGTTACTGGCAATGTGACGATTGGCGGTATTATGGAACACATCGAGGAAGCGGGAATCCACTCCGGCGACTCTGCTTGTTCTATCCCTTACCAAACGCTTTCGGACGCAGCTTTGGCAACAATCCGCCGCTGGACTGTAGAATTAGCAAAATCCCTGAAAGTGATCGGGTTGATGAATATTCAATTTGCCGTTCAAGGGGAAGAAGTTTTCATTTTGGAAGCTAACCCGCGCGCTTCTCGAACAGTGCCTTTTGTCTCCAAGGCGATCGGAGTTCCCTTAGCAAAAATGGCCTCGCGAGTCATGTCTGGCAAAACTCTAGAAGCTTTGGGTTTTACTGAAGAGATTATACCCACTCATGTTTCGGTAAAAGAAGCTGTATTGCCCTTTGCTAAGTTTCCGGGAACTGATACCTTGTTAGGGCCAGAAATGCGATCGACCGGCGAAGTCATGGGAATTGACACCGATTTTGGCAAAGCATTTGCCAAAGCTCAATTAGGTGCCGGACAAATGATGCCGCTGTTGGGAACTGTCCTGGTTTCGATGCGCGATCGGGACAAACTAGCAGTTGTACCCGTTGTCAAGGAATTCTTAGAATTGGGTTTCAGAGTAGTAGCAACTCACGGAACACGCAAAGTTTTGCGAGAGCAAGGTTTAGAGGTAGATTTGGAATTGAAACTGCACGAAGGGCGGCCGAATTTGTTGGATTCAATCAAGAATGAGAAAATTCAACTAATTATCACCACGCCTTCCGGCGAAGAATCCCGCGCCGACGGCATCTTTATCCGTCGCACAGCTTTGACTTACAAAATCCCGATTATTACCACAATAGCCGGTGCCAAAGCGACAGCAGCGGGAATTCGATCGCTCAAATCCCACCCAATGGAAGTAAAAGCAATTCAAGACTATTACCCGCAAGCCTAGAGGGCGAAACACCCTATGTTTAGGGTGTGCAGGGCGCACTATTAGTGTCAACTTAAGCTTTTAGTCCGCCAGTCCTCCCGCTCACCCGGCAGCCCGCCAGGGAATGAATTCCCTGTCTTATAGCGAAAGTCCTCTCAAAGAGGACTGAAGAACTCATTAGTCTTCATAGCGAGGACTTTCGCTTTGAGGCTCTTGTTTCAAACCCTGCCGGATTGAGGGTTGAACGTTAAGTTGACACCAATGACCGCGCACCTTACCCTAAACATAAGGTGCGCGCCACCAAAGCCTAATCTGCATCGGAATCCAAAACTCCGCTAGACAGCATCAACCTCGGCCAAACTAACAAGAAAAAACCCATCCAAGCTAATAAAGGAATCGCGACTAAAACCGTTATCCAAATAGTTTTTAACAAAAACCAACTACCGCTAATCAGGCTAGTACCAGTTAAAAGAATCGACCAAGGTTGACACCACCACGGTTTGTAACTCCAAGGACTAATAGCTTTTTGCTCGGAAAGTTTTTTATTATCAGAAAGAGATTTCATATTTTCAGTTATTTTTTATTGAGAATAGTCGGGCTAGCTTGATTAAGGGAAGTTAAACATTCATCACCTCTTCTGCTGTCAGCGTTAATTCGGGAAAAGTCCGTGATACAATTCGTTCGCTGCCTTTAAACGCGCTTCTTTGATAGTTGCTATCTGCATCCAAAAGGTGGACAAATACAGTTGGAACTTTGGGATTTCCCAGAAATTCCCTGCTGCCAATTGCTAAATAATCGACAATCCAATACTCAGGAATTCCGAGGCGCCGATATTCGTCCAATTTGTCTATATAATCGTCCTCCCAATTTGTTGATGTTACTTCCACTGCCAGTTGAATTGGTTCTTGTAAGGCAGAATAAGCAGAACGGTTCGATCGCCACAAGTCGCGATCGATTACGCTGACATCCGGTTTCCGCCCTTGTTCGAGGCCGGCTTTAGTTACAGTTCTGATAACGGCTGTAGTGTGGACTACATAATTCAAATTTAGTCGCCGGATTTCATCATTGAAGCCAAATAACATGAAATTAGCAACATCATCATGATTTCTTGTGGCATTCATTTCTACAATTTCTCCATTTACCAGTTCATAGAGTCCATCTTCTGGACATTCTACAAGGAATTGGTCAAAGGTTAATTTTTGCGTGACTGTTGCAATCATAAGATTTGTCCTTATTTTGCAGTAATACTATTAGTCTATATTACCACAGGCAGGAATGAATTTGTTTTTTTGACCGCAGACATCCAATTCTAAAATCTACAATCTACAATTAAAAATCTCAAATCGATTCAGGTAAATGGTAAAATACGATCGCCAGCGGGCAGATTGAGTTAAATATGTCACCTACTTGCTAGGGTAGAAAGTAACAAACCTAGAAATCGAGCCACTCCCAGGTCAACCCCGAACCATGAGACTAGACGAAGCCGTAGAATTTGCCGAAAACCCAGAGCCGCGCTGTCCCTGCGTCCTCCTGCTGGACACCTCCGGCTCCATGCAAGGCGCACCGATAGATGCCTTGAATGAGGGGCTGGAAATTTTTAGGAATGACCTAATTAAAGACGAACTAGCTAAAAAGCGAGTCGAAGTCGCGATTATTTCATTTGACAATCAGATCAAAGTCGTGCAAGACTTCGTTACCGCCGACCAGTTCGAGACGCCACTGCTGACAGCTCAAGGACAAACCCACATGGGCGCAGGCATTCAGCTAGCATTAGATACCATTGCCGCCCGCAAATCCGAATACCGCAACAACGGCATTACCTACTACCGCCCGTGGGTATTTATGATTACCGACGGTGAACCTCAAGGCGAATCCGACGATGTTGTGGAAATAGCAGCACAGCGGATTAAAGAGGAAGAAACTAACAAGCGCGTGGCATTTTTTGCAGTCGGAGTGGAAGGTGCTAATATTCCCCGTCTCGCGCAAATTGTCGATCGCACGCCTGTAAAATTGAAAGGATTAGACTTTAGAGAGATGTTCATCTGGCTGTCGGCTAGTATGCAGAGAGTTTCTCACTCAAAAATTGACGAACAAGTAGCACTGCCGCCACCCGGATGGGGAACTGTTTAGTTATTAGTCATTAGTCATTAGTCATTAGTCATTAGTCATTGGTCATTGGTCATTGGTCATTAGTTATGAGTCATTAGTCATTAGTCATTAGTCATTAGTAAGAGTGCCGTGTCCCTACGGCACTGCCGTGTCTCTACAAGGGCTAGTACCTACGAACCCAGAAAAGTGCTGTAATTAGGGATAAATAAACCCGTCCAGACTTTGCATAGTTGTGAATTTACGAAGTTTTGAGTTAAAGAGTTATTAATGCAGAATTCATCCTTTAATTGGCAAGTTGTAGCGGCATCGGTGATAGGTACGAGCCACGAAAAAAGATCGCAGCCTTGTCAAGATGCCCACTGCTGGCGTCTCTTGCCAAACGGTGTTTTAGCGGCAGCGGTTGCCGACGGTGCGGGCTCGGCCCCACTCGCAGAAGTTGGGGCAAAAATTGCTGTGGAAGCGGTTGTCGAAACGATTTGCCAGCAACAGGAAAGGCTGCCTGAAAATGACGACGAATGGCAGGTATTCTTGACGGCATCGCTGCAAGTGGCGCGGGCGCAGGTAGAAGCAGAAGCGGCTGTGCGGGAAGTGGCTGCGAGAGATTTAGCCTGCACTTTAATTGCGGTTGTTGCTACACCGGAATTAATCGCAGTTGCTCAAATCGGTGACGGTGCGGCGGTAGCAGGTGACAGTGCAGGAAATGCGATCGCCCTGACAGTACCCCCCTGCGGCGAATACATCAACGAAACTATCTTTTTGATTTCGCCGAATGCGATCGAAACAGCCCAATTTCAGGTACTGCGGGAAAAACTGCAGCACTTAGCCGTTTTTTCCGACGGCTTGCAAATGCTAGCTCTCAAAATCCCAGAAGGCACGCCGCACAAGCCGTTTTTTGCGCCTTTGTTTCGGTTTTCTGGCGAGTGGAAAGAAGAGGAAGATGCAAAACAGCAATTAGAGTCATTTTTGCGATCGCCCCGCGTTTCCGAACGCACCGATGATGACTTAACATTATTGTTAGCAACTTTTTCGACCAATGTCTAGTCTGTTCAACTTGAGATATTGCACCATTCTCAAGAACAGGCAAGATGCCTGTTCCACAAAAGATAAATTTTCTTGTGGAACAGGCATCTTGCCTGTTCAGAAAAGGCTTATTGAGAATGGTGCAAGATGTGATCTCAACTCCACTTACAAAAAGCGGATAAAAAATTATGACAGGTTCACGAATTAGTGCCAGAAGCTTGTTGCGAGAAACATTTGCTACTGCGAAACCTATATACGCTCCCCTGTTGACCATCAATTTTCCCAATTTTATATTGGTCGCGCTCAATAGTTTGGGCAATCTCGGTTCAGCAGGTGTTGCTTTCAATATTATCTACTCGTTCGTGGCAGTTCCTTTATTTTCGGGAGCCATGATTTTCTACAGTTACCGAAGTTTGACTCGAAATCAAGTAACTGTGGGTCAGGCTTTCAATCAAGCAAACCGAAGATTGCTGCACCTTATTTTGGTTTATATTATGTTTGTGGTGCTGGTGTTTGCAGGCTTCATTGCACTAATAATTCCCGGTCTTTATGTATCATATCGCTTAATATTTTCATTGTACGCTACCGTCATTGATAACTCTTCAGCGCTGGACAGTCTTAGCAGCAGTTGGAACTTAACTAAAGGGCGCTGGTGGTTGGTATTTCGAGCGACTTTGCTGATAGTTTTTGTCGTTATTGTGCCAATAATATTGATTTCCCTATTAATCGATCCGACGGCCAAATCCGTAGGATATCAGCTTACAAGTAATCTACTCGGATTTTTAGCCGGGCCGTTGATGAATGTTTATTTGGTTTTATTGTACCTGCGCCTGCGGGAATCGGCAGCAACTATTCAATAGACATCTCCGAAAAATCAAGTCCAGGGCTGTCAGGATACCTACCCCACAAAAATTGTTAGCGCTGTCTCGCGAGCGGTGAAAATTTGGCGCGGTTCTATAATAAAATCGAGGTGTCACACAATTCTGCTTTAGTTTGTACAGTAGGTCGTCATTTGCAAGCACAAGAGATTAAGGATCAGCTCAACTCCCTAATTAGCGACGCAGATCTAATAGATCCGAGTTTAGCGAGAAGATTGGATGAAATCAATCGCTGGGTGAAAGATATTAAACCCGGTTCGCTAACTGCTAAAAAATTTGTGATGGCTTTTTTGCTGCAGCTTATCCGAGATTCTCAGGTTTGGCTGGCAGTTCAATCTCTGCCTTCGGAAAGAGAACAGCAAGCCGCGTTTGAGTTAATGACGCCGGGAGAAAGGTATTGGTACAGCTATCTATTTCCTAAATGGCTGAGCGAAAACGATCGCAAATTTTACATCTGGAAACAAAAACTCAAGGCCGGCGAATTCGATCCGGGAGATGATATCGTGATTCGTGCGATCGCAGCCCGAATTGTCGATCGCCAAGGCACCGTTTTGTATCGATATGTTGCAGATCTTTCTATGGCAACCGATTCCATCGTTAGCAACCGCCAACAGCAGCCCCTCTGCATTCAAGTCACAACTCTTTCGGATGAATTCTCTGAACAAAAATATCAGAATTGGCAACAAACTCTTCAAGATTGGGGGATTGACAGAGGATTATTTTTAAGTTATGATAAAAACGATGCAAATTTCCTGAACCAGTTAGTTAACATTGCATTATATAATAGTGATAATTTGCCCGCAGGTCGTTACCTCAAGTTCCCGTAAATCAAGCAGATATGCTGCTGAGAATAGTTCGACTGCTCCAAACTCTGTGAAAAAAAATTTGACTAACTCACATATTGCACAATTCTCGACAATGGCAAAAGCCTAGTCCCCAGACAGCTTCCCGCAAAAGGGAAGGCGGAGCAAGATTCTTCCTCCCCTTTTCTGTTTCCGGGAGGAGTCTGCCAGACGCTGGCAACAGGTGCTTGAGACGAAGGCTAAGCAGGGAAGATTTACCGCAGCAATCAATAAGAGTGAAATAACTAGCAACTCGGCCTAAATTGAATTGAGATTTGATTTAATCGCCGTGGAATTGTGGGAAAAAAAATCAAATTACATCAAAATCAAATACTATGACTGTACAAGGTACGAGCATCGTTGAAAATAACTTGCAAAAAGTCTGGGAAGAACTGGAAGCAGCCAGAAAAATGCAGGATGACTGGATGAATTACGGGGTAGATTTTGTGGATTTGTATGTGGAAGATGCTGGCGGTGATTGGTTGGAAAAGTGGGGAAAATGTGAAGAAGAATTAGAGCTAATAAAAAATAAAAAGGTAGATATTGAAGCAGTCAAAGCAGCGATCGACCTTTCCAGCTTTCAGCAGACAAAACTGCTGGAAATTGCCTTGAATTGCCGTTATTGTACCAGCTATTACCCCGATCGCCCCCAGGAGTCTCCCGCTTGGCAAGAGGTTAAGTACAAACGGCTGTCACTCTTAGGCGCAGCGATTTTCGGTGCTGTTGTTACCGATTACCTGTACCGCGAATATCCAGAACTCGATCCAGAGGCTATCTCAACCTTAAAAACTCGTTTAGCCGATCCGAAAAACCTTGCGGATTTTGCACAAGATTTGAAATTAAACGAACTCGGTTGGCGCGTCTGGAATGGGAAAGAAGCCGACAAAAGCGAGCACACTAGGAATTTTTTGGAGGCTTTTGAAGCTTTGTTTGGCGCGATTTACTTGGAGTTTAATCGCGATTTTTTCCGTGGGGGAAACTGGCTGATTCAGCACTTAATTGAACCCAACGTTAGCCAGCATGAGGATCTAACTGGGCCGCGACAAATAGGGCAAGAAAACGAGATGAAACGGCGGGAAATCCTGGGTGCGGATATTCTAGATGCGATCGCGATCGACTATTTGTACAACCGCTTTCCCGAACGCAACGCCAGCCAGCTAACTCGCTGGAAAAATATGTTAGTGGCCAAAGACATTTTCCCCAAAGACTTTAAGGCAAAACTAGGCAGTCAGTACCTGGAATTGAGAAGCAATTTCTCGCGTACCCGCGACTGGTTGGTGGATAACTTTATCCAAACCGCAGTTGACGAACTGGAAGAGGAAACAGGCGATCGACTAAAATAAAATCAAGTTGTCAAAAAAATTGGGGAAACAGCAATGGTTACACAACTGCAATCTCCCGAAAAATCAAATATCATCTACCCCGACGATAACGGCGAACCGATGTCAAACAATACGGATCAGTTTCGATTAATTGTTTGGATTAAAGAAAACTTAGAATTGATGTTTGCCGATGATCCAAATGTTTTTGTAGCAGGTGACTTGCTTTGGTATCCGGTTGAAGGAAATAATAAACTTTGCCAAGCACCAGATGTGATGGTAGTTTTGGGCAGATCAAAAGGATATCGAGGTTCCTACCAACAGTGGCATGAAGATAATATTGCACCGCAAGTCGCGTTTGAAATTTGGTCGCCGGGAAATCGTCTGACTCCGATGATTGAAAAATTCAGATTCTACGAACGCTACGGCGTGGAAGAATACTATTTGTACGACCCGCAAACATTAGAACTGACAGGATGGTTGCGGGTTGAGTCACAATTAGAAGCGATCGAACAAATGGACGGTTGGGTAAGTCCCAGACTGGGAGTGCGGTTTCAATTATCAGAAACAGGACTCGAAATGTTCGGGCCCTCTGGAGAACCGTTTAGGAGTTTTGTGGAACTCGATCGACAGATCCAGCAAGCCGAGGCGCGGGCCGAACAAGAACGGCTGCGGGCCGAACAGGCAGAAATGCTGCTGGAACAAGAACGATCGCGATCGCAAGCTTTGGAATCAAGACTCCGAGAAAGGGGCATCGATCCCAATCAATTGTAAGCACAACTGCAAAATTAAACTATTGTGGAACAGGCCCTCGTAGCCTGTTGTTGAGTTTTCCAGGGCGGGCTCTCCTGCCCAACCCACAATAAAATAGAATTATCGTGGAACAGGCCCTCGTAGCCTGTTGCTGAATTTTCCAGGGCGGGCTCTCCTGCCCAAGCCCTACTCCCCACAATAAAATAGAATTACGGATTTATCAGTGGGGTAAGTTCTAAAATCTAAAATCCAAAATCTAAAATCTAAAATCGATTGATGCCCCCATACCCTAAGCGAATTCTATGCAGTTGCAGCGCCAATTTAGCGGACAACTGATTGCGATCGACACCAAAACCGCGATCGCCAGTGGGGGTGAAGGTCGCATCTACCCGATCGCCCAAGACTCGTCCCTTGTAGCAAAAATCTACCACAAACCGACAGACGAAGACGGCGACAAACTCACAGTCATGTTCAGTATGCCGCCGGATGCGCCGATCGCGGAACCCGGGCACGCTTCCATTGCTTGGCCGATCGATTTGCTGCATACTGTCGGCGGGCGAGAAAAAATCGTCGGTTTTGTGATGCCGCGCGTCAACAAAGTGATGCCGGTACACACTTTCTACACTCCCAAAACCAGGCGCGAACAAAAACCCCTATTTAGCTATCTTTACCTCCACCGTACCGCCAGAAATCTCGCCTCGGCTGTAAACGCCCTCCACGTCAGGGGTTACGTCATCGGCGACGTAAACGAGTCGAACATTCTCGTGACGGATACGGCTTTGGTAACGCTGGTAGACACGGATTCGTTTCAAGTCCGCGATCCTTATACGGGTTACGTTTATCGGTGTCCCGTGGGGAAACCGGAGTTTACCCCGCCAGAGTTGCAGGGCCAGACTTTCCGGGATATCGATCGATCTCCAGAGCACGATTTGTTCGGTTTAGCCGTATTAATTTTTCAATTGCTGATGGAAGGTACGCATCCGTTTTCGGGAGTTTATCTCGGTAGCGATGAACCGCCGCCTTTGGAAGCGAGAATTCGATCGGGCCATGTCCCCG
Source organism: Microcoleus sp. T3_D1 (assembly GCF_036700405.1). Lineage (NCBI taxonomy): Bacteria > Bacillati > Cyanobacteriota > Cyanophyceae > Oscillatoriales > Microcoleaceae > Microcoleus > Microcoleus sp. T3_D1. The sequence goes on along the minus strand of NZ_JAUBOV010000060.1, from coordinate 21,254 downwards.
GATGCAGTAGGGGCGGTGCCCCCGTGCCCGCCCGCTACCGCCCGATGCCCGCTGCGCCTCCTTTTGAGATGCTGCATCCCCGACTGCGGCAGATGTTTATCCGCTGTTTTGAGGAAGGGCACGGCAATCCTTCCGCGCGCCCGGATGCGAAAACTTGGGTGAATGCGATTCGGGAAGCGGAAGATGCTTTAGTTACTTGCAGCAAAAACAGTCAGCATAAATACGGAAATCATCTCAGTCGGTGCCCTTGGTGCGATCGGGCAAAACTCCTCAAAGGTCGCGATCCGTTTCCTTCGCGCCAAGCAGTCAGCCACGGATTGCACTTGCAGCCCGCGAAAATCAAGCGTAAAAAGCCCCAACCACCGCCCGTCGTAAGGGAGCCCGCAGTGCGCCGGCAACAGCCCGCCACGGGGCTGCCGCGCCCCCTCGGCCAGTACGCAGTGCCGTTGCTACCGATGCCGATGTCTTCTCGCAGTCGGACTCCTGCGCCTCAGCTTCCGGTGGGCAAGTTTGAGCGCATTGTTCAGGATGCTGCTTGGGGTGGTGTTTGGGGGAGTTTGTGTTTGGCGGCGATCGGGGGGATTTATTCGGTAATAGCTGAGGGCGGCGGGGCTATTTTGGGGGCGATTTTTGTTGGTACGATTTGGGGCTGTTTTTTTGGGATGATGTGGGGCGTTTTTACTTTGCCGCCGAATCAGATTTGGCGGAAGTGGGGGGGAGTTTTGGTGGGGGCTGCTTGGGGGGCTTTTTTGTTGGCGGCGATCGGCGGTGCGGTGTTTGGCGCGATTAATAGCACTCCGGGAATTGGGGAGAGGATTTTGGCTGGGGCGGGGGTTGGTGCTGTCTGGGGCTGTGTTTGGGCGAGTTTTCGGCCTCCTCTGGCGCTGCCGGCGGGGAGGGTGTGGGGCCGGCGGGGAGGGTATTTGGGGGCTGTCTGGGGCTCGTTTGTGGGGACTCTGGCTGGTGTTTTTTTGGGGGCTGGGCTGGTGGTTTGGCAGCAGTACGGTGTCCAGATGCGGCCGGTGGATGAGTTTGCGCGTTTGCTGCTGGGTGTGGCGATCGTGGCGGCTGGTGTGGGTTCTGTTGGGGGTGTGGTTTCTGGGGGTTTGTTGGGTTTTTGCGGGTTTGCGCCGAAGTTGCCGATTTCGTTTCAGCCTTCGGGCTTGAAGGGTGGGAGTTTGGGGGCGATTTGGGGCAGTTTTTTGGGGACTTTGGCGGGTGCTGTGTTGGGGGGGGTGGTGTCTGCGATGTTTCCGGCTGTTAGCGCTGGGGTGCCGGTGCAGTTGGGGCCTGTGGCGGGGGCGATCGTGGGGGCTGGTTTGGGGGCGATTTGGGGCGTGGTTTCGGGTACTGTTTGGGGGGCTTTGGGTAAGTGGTGATCGGGTTGATGTGTGTTTTTGGGTTGAAAATGCGTCTAGGAGTAGGTGTAAAAATCGAGGTGTTAAATTGGGGGGCTATAATGTATATGCTCTAAGGGTTAGAGGCAGTTCCAGCTTAAAATGGTAGACGCAATCGCTGAAATCTATGCAGGACAAGGGTTTGAGGGCTGTCTGAAAAGTTGGGTATTGACAAGTCGAAGGCTGAAATGGTACTTTTGTTTTATGCAGACGCAAATGAACCTTGAAAACCAAATACAGCAAAGCTTCTGGAACGGGCGGCCGCAATTAACCAAACTCCCTATCAGGGATTGAAACGTATCTATCCATCAAATCGGAGATTATCACTTGAGCCGCAATTAACCAAACTCCCTATCAGGGATTGAAACGTGTCGGGGCGGGGTGATTGTCCTAAAGTGCGATCGGGCCGCAATTAACCAAACTCCCTATCAGGGATTGAAACTTTTGATAGGTGTTGATGTCGGGGTTGATAGCTGCCGCAATTAACCAAACTCCCTATCAGGGATTGAAACTCAAAGATTGACGCCAGCGGAACCCTAACCCCAGCCGCAATTAACCAAACTCCCTATCAGGGATTGAAACTGGCAAGAGCCGATAGATCCAACCGACCCGACGCCGCAATTAACCAAACTCCCTATCAGGGATTGAAACTGCCAAATTTGCCATTTTTATCAAATAAAATGGCCGCAATTAACCAAACTCCCTATCAGGGATTGAAACTAGTGCATAAGCTCGTGCAATCACTTCTGAACTGCCGCAATTAACCAAACTCCCTATCAGGGATTGAAACTAGCAACTTCAGACAATTCAGGGTTTTCAATTGGCCGCAATTAACCAAACTCCCTATCAGGGATTGAAACCCTGCCTGACCATAGTACGCGCTGGCTAAAGCTCAAAGGCCGCAATTAACCAAACTCCCTATCAGGGATTGAAACGTAGAAATGAGTTACCCATTGCTCTCCCCATCGTCTGCCGCAATTAACCAAACTCCCTATCAGGGATTGAAACACTGACAGCAAAGATTACACCCCATCATCGAAAGCCGCAATTAACCAAACTCCCTATCAGGGATTGAAACGAATACCCCCCCAATATCCAATTTTTCCTCCCAGCCGCAATTAACCAAACTCCCTATCAGGGATTGAAACAAGCAAACGATGAAGCGGCACAAGGGGCAATGAGGCCGCAATTAACCAAACTCCCTATCAGGGATTGAAACACAGGAGTGAAGCCGAAAGCCCTAAACAGTAAAGCCGCAATTAACCAAACTCCCTATCAGGGATTGAAACTCTACACTAGACACCGTTTCCAAGCTCCTCAAAGCCGCAATTAACCAAACTCCCTATCAGGGATTGAAACATAGAAGGTGGCGGCAACTACAGAGTTTGACTCTGCCGCAATTAACCAAACTCCCTATCAGGGATTGAAACACTGCGGCAAAATCGGGGCGGTTATAACCGACTAGGCCGCAATTAACCAAACTCCCTATCAGGGATTGAAACTTCGACCTCTGCGTTTATTTCCCCTAGCTTAAAGCCGCAATTAACCAAACTCCCTATCAGGGATTGAAACGGCTGAATCATTTGCCCGACATCTTTCCAAAGCCGCAATTAACCAAACTCCCTATCAGGGATTGAAACTTTAAGGTGGTTTGCGTTAGCTGTACACTATCCCAGGCCGCAATTAACCAAACTCCCTATCAGGGATTGAAACAAGGTCAAGTTCGCTACCAAACAGCGAGAGAGAGCCGCAATTAACCAAACTCCCTATCAGGGATTGAAACTACTACCTCGGCAACCTTATTACATGATTGGAAGCCGCAATTAACCAAACTCCCTATCAGGGATTGAAACGGAATGTTTGTGTCCCAGTCAGCCGAAGTTGAAAGGCCGCAATTAACCAAACTCCCTATCAGGGATTGAAACGCCCTCCTCAATAGGCAGGTCGTTATCATCGGCTAAGCCGCAATTAACCAAACTCCCTATCAGGGATTGAAACGGACAAGTCGGTGGGCTCCCCAAAAAGAAAGTGTGGCCGCAATTAACCAAACTCCCTATCAGGGATTGAAACAATGGCAGCGATACTTTCAGCCATTGCCGAGTTTGAGCCGCAATTAACCAAACTCCCTATCAGGGATTGAAACTACTTGGTCTAAAAGCTCATCGGGCTCGGCCGTCCAGTCGCCGCAATTAACCAAACTCCCTATCAGGGATTGAAACTCGGCTGCGTTGGCATTCTAGACGCAGCCTCCAGCCGCAATTAACCAAACTCCCTATCAGGGATTGAAACTCAAAACTAAAACGAGAAACGGGAGGAGGAGAAGGCCGCAATTAACCAAACTCCCTATCAGGGATTGAAACACCGTACTTAGGTTGTTGGCGTACCAAAAATCACCGCCGCAATTAACCAAACTCCCTATCAGGGATTGAAACACTTTACTTGGCTCGTGCAATCCTTACGGGTGCAAAGGCCGCAATTAACCAAACTCCCTATCAGGGATTGAAACCGATGTGTCAGTTTGCTAGGTCAAGTAAGCATCGCCGCAATTAACCAAACTCCCTATCAGGGATTGAAACCACTTTGTTGACTGATGATCAATGACCTACCCTAGCCGCAATTAACCAAACTCCCTATCAGGGATTGAAACGGAGTTCAGCAAGTGCGATCGGGCGTTCCCATTTTTCCGGCGCCGCAATTAACCAAACTCCCTATCAGGGATTGAAACGTTGCGACCGTGCCGAAGGAAAAAATTTCAGCCGGCCGCAATTAACCAAACTCCCTATCAGGGATTGAAACTCCTGGCTTGATTACTGAGTTTGAATCTGCGATCCAAGGCCGCAATTAACCAAACTCCCTATCAGGGATTGAAACCACATCTCTTTAACATATAATCCAGTCACGACCCCTGCCGCAATTAACCAAACTCCCTATCAGGGATTGAAACCTGGGTCAAAGAATCAACAGATTCAGAGAGGGAAGGGCCGCAATTAACCAAACTCCCTATCAGGGATTGAAACCTCCTTCCAGTAAAATCCTGGAGGAATGATGAAAGCCGCAATTAACCAAACTCCCTATCAGGGATTGAAACATTCCCAAAGGCAACTCGCACCACGGTATATTCTGCGCCGCAATTAACCAAACTCCCTATCAGGGATTGAAACCTGGCAATTACCTCGGCTCTCCCTTTTGTCATTGCCGCAATTAACCAAACTCCCTATCAGGGATTGAAACACATTTTGCGAGTGTAAAAACCCAGGTAAAAGACAAGGCCGCAATTAACCAAACTCCCTATCAGGGATTGAAACGCAGCGTCGATGCTGCTGGTCGGATGCAGATTCAAGCCGCAATTAACCAAACTCCCTATCAGGGATTGAAACTGTAGGGGGTGGGGGTGGTGGGGCGGCAGTGCCTAGAGCCGCAATTAACCAAACTCCCTATCAGGGATTGAAACTGCCACTGAACTAGCATTGAGAACTGGCTATACAAGCCGCAATTAACCAAACTCCCTATCAGGGATTGAAACAAAGCGAGTCGGTCGCAATACCCAAGAAATGATGGCCGCAATTAACCAAACTCCCTATCAGGGATTGAAACACCCCACAACAGCCGTAGCAGTGCGTAATCACGCTTGCCGCAATTAACCAAACTCCCTATCAGGGATTGAAACGTAAGCCCGAACAGACAAAGCTAGGTCTTCAATGCCGCAATTAACCAAACTCCCTATCAGGGATTGAAACTTTGATTTTCGTCGCCCCACGTTTCGATCATCTTTCCTGCCGCAATTAACCAAACTCCCTATCAGGGATTGAAACTTCCCAATATTACTAATACGCTTAACACTTCGAGCCGCAATTAACCAAACTCCCTATCAGGGATTGAAACTTACACTCTCTCATCTATTCTTCAAATATTTAACAATGCCGCAATTAACCAAACTCCCTATCAGGGATTGAAACGGGGCTTAGTAACTTTAATTGATTAATTGTAAGATGCCGCAATTAACCAAACTCCCTATCAGGGATTGAAACCATCTCAGGAAATATTTCCGGGAAAGGAGCTTGCGCCGCAATTAACCAAACTCCCTATCAGGGATTGAAACAGTCTCGAAACAATGGCGACTTTGGCTCGGCAACGCCGCAATTAACCAAACTCCCTATCAGGGATTGAAACTTGAGTAAACGCACCTGAGAATCGCTGAAAGTAGCCGCAATTAACCAAACTCCCTATCAGGGATTGAAACCATTCCCAAAGGGCTTCCAGGCGTTATTGGTTCCCGGCCGCAATTAACCAAACTCCCTATCAGGGATTGAAACATTGGTACCACAAAGATACTCTCTAACATCTACCTTAAGCCGCAATTAACCAAACTCCCTATCAGGGATTGAAACTTTTGGCGGCCCTTACACTTCCTACGACCGCAACAAAGCCGCAATTAACCAAACTCCCTATCAGGGATTGAAACAATATTTCTAGATATATTTTTTGCCCTTCGATAAGGCCGCAATTAACCAAACTCCCTATCAGGGATTGAAACAACAACCCCTTAATTGATTCACCTGCGGGTACTGCCGCAATTAACCAAACTCCCTATCAGGGATTGAAACCAGGCTTTGGTTCACATACATTTCGCCCATAAGGCCGCAATTAACCAAACTCCCTATCAGGGATTGAAACCTGCCTTCAATATTGATCGAGCCGTTCGCGGCTTGGCCGCAATTAACCAAACTCCCTATCAGGGATTGAAACAATTATTCTCGGCTTTGGGGAACACAGCTTGCGCGGGCCGGTGGCCGCAATTAACCAAACTCCCTATCAGGGATTGAAACTTTTAATAATCGAAGATTTTTAAATACTCGCTTTGAGAAGCCGCAATTAACCAAACTCCCTATCAGGGATTGAAACTCATACTGCTCTCGCGTAATTCCCCAAGAAAAAAGCCGCAATTAACCAAACTCCCTATCAGGGATTGAAACAAAACCTTGACTATGTAGGGCTTGCTGAATAATCGATCGCTTTCTGGCGATCGGGAGTGCTCGATATATTTAAGCCGAGTTAAATATGAGTTTTTCCTGCCTCATTCTGAGTAAAGCATAACCCCAGATTATGTGCAGCCCAAAAACAGGCATTGTTTTCCCCGAACGGCATAAAAACACACAAAAAACCCGGCGCCACCAGGTAGAAAGGTTCATGACTAAAAAAGTAATCGCAATGACTGTTTCAGAAGTATTATCAAGTTTTGCCATCACTCTATTCAGACCGAATCTTCGTTTACCTTGTCCGAACTTTCCCTCAATCGCATTGCGAATTCTCTCATCTTCCAACGCTTGCTTCTTTTTTTCTTTGCTGATATTGGTTGGAGGCCTTCCTAAAGGCGGTCCACTGATTCTAATGCCTTTGTCTTTGCACCAAGCTCGGTTCTCTCTTGTACGATAAATGCGATCGGCATGAACTGACTCTGGATAATATCCTGTAAAGTTACGATAAGCTTCTACTTGTGCTTTTAAGTCCCCTGATTCGTTAAAATTATCCCAGCTTATCCGGTCTAAAAATACATATCCTTCAAAACAACTCGCTGAGAGTTTTGCTCCAAATTCTACCTTTTTCCCTGCTTTTCCTCGGACAATGGGACGAATATGGGGTTGACTTAAACTTACTATTCTATCGTCTATGCTCTGTTTCTTATTTTCCAATAGCCAGAGCTGTTGCCGATAGACTTCTGTGAGGACTAGCAAGGTTTTATATTGCTTTTTATTCAATTTTTCTAGGGTCGCACCTGACTTGATTAGCTGTTCAATATGAGCTAAGTTTCTTTTGATATATTGGAGTTGTTTTTTAAGTGCCTGTCTTCTTTGGTTACGGGTTGGTCGTCTTTGTTTTGCTACTGCTAAGTAGTCTTTTCTAGCTAGATTACGATAGGTTCTTGGTTTTTTATTGCTTTTCCCTTTAATCTGTTTATACAGGATGTCTATAATTTTTTCGGTATGAACTCTGGCTCCATTTAATAGTCCTAAGTCGGTTGGATAACTAATGTCGGCTGGGGCACAGGTCGCATCTACGATCAACTTTCCGCGATTGGGTGACTCATTTTTGGCGTCCGAATCCTTTTTTTTTTCAGTTTTAACTGGGATGATGGAACGCATTTTTTCGACCATGCGTTCATTCACTTTATTAATTAAGTTCGGACTAATTCGTTGCCGAAAGTGAACTAATAGTGATGGATCAAATGGTAGTTCATTACTGTATGTTGATTGACCGATAAAGTATTGCAAATAGGGGTTTTCCCGAATTTGTTCGACGGTTTCCCGATCGCTAATTCCGAGTTTTTCTTTGATGATTAATGCCCCCAACGCCATCCGAAAGGATTTGGCTGGTGCACCCATTTCTGTGGGGAAGTTTTTAGCATATTCTGCTTCAAATTCTGACCACGGGATTACTTGGGTCATTTTGACCCAACGGTTATCTGGTGACAAGCTGCCTCCGAAGGGCAGTTCAAACTCGGATGGGGGTTGTGGGGCCAGCTCAACTTTTCGGTACACGAGCGCAGGTGGTGATGCACGGGTTTTGACCTATTTTACCTGTTTATCTTGCACTTTACTCTCGATCGCGCGAGCGAAACCTTTCGCCACGCAATATGCGATCGATTATTCAGCAAGCCCTATGTATATGTTTACGTCGCCCTGCCGCAATTAACCAAACTCCCTATCAGGGATTGAAACTTATTCCAATACCAGTCCCCGGTGTAGCCCGTAGGCCGCAATTAACCAAACTCCCTATCAGGGATTGAAACGATCGGACTTGGCATAACCGATGATGTTCGGCGTCACGCCGCGCCGCAATTAACCAAACTCCCTATCAGGGATTGAAACAGCGATAGATTTTCCGCGATGGTTTCCGAGTGCAAAGCCGCAATTAACCAAACTCCCTATCAGGGATTGAAACTTAGCAATGACAAAACCGCAACATTACCCCGTAACTCTTACGGATGCGCCGCAATTAACCAAACTCCCTATCAGGGATTGAAACAACTTATGGATGCTTTTTGGCAAAATCGGCGAGAGCCGCAATTAACCAAACTCCCTATCAGGGATTGAAACTGGTCCGTTTATTAGTCCTCCCATTTCAAAGTAGTAGAGCCGCAATTAACCAAACTCCCTATCAGGGATTGAAACTCCAGTTCTTCAACGAGCCTCATTGCTAGCATTGGAGCCGCAATTAACCAAACTCCCTATCAGGGATTGAAACTCAGCAATACAAAGGGACAACACCAGCGGTAGCGCCAGCCGCAATTAACCAAACTCCCTATCAGGGATTGAAACAATTTATTTAGAGAATTGCGTGATATTATTGGTTTGCGCCGCAATTAACCAAACTCCCTATCAGGGATTGAAACTTAGTAATTGGCTGCAAACTTCTCCCCAAACCTGCAGCCGCAATTAACCAAACTCCCTATCAGGGATTGAAACACAAGCCTCGAAAAGTGCGGTAGCTAAATCTCGGGCCGCAATTAACCAAACTCCCTATCAGGGATTGAAACGTAAGTTGCATCACTACAATGCGTCGCGAGTAAGCCGCAATTAACCAAACTCCCTATCAGGGATTGAAACGCCATAAACATCTACAGCTCTCCACCCTAAAATTTGAGCCGCAATTAACCAAACTCCCTATCAGGGATTGAAACTTTCAATTTAGCGGCCAAACTACTGTCGATCGTAGGCCGCAATTAACCAAACTCCCTATCAGGGATTGAAACATCAAGAGCACTAATAATTCCTTTCCAATGTTTAGGCCGCAATTAACCAAACTCCCTATCAGGGATTGAAACACGATTAGGTGAGAGGAAGCGATCGCCCTTCGCTGCCGCAATTAACCAAACTCCCTATCAGGGATTGAAACGCTGACTTACGCCTGTTAATTCGCTCAAAGCCTTGCCGCAATTAACCAAACTCCCTATCAGGGATTGAAACAAAAATACTTCTATCATTCAACTGATTGAACAGGAGCCGCAATTAACCAAACTCCCTATCAGGGATTGAAACAGGTATAGACACGTCTACCGTGAGTCGGTGTGAAGCCGCAATTAACCAAACTCCCTATCAGGGATTGAAACGCAGGCGATTTGAGCGATCGCGATTTTGTGATTAAAGCCGCAATTAACCAAACTCCCTATCAGGGATTGAAACTCAAGAAGCGATCGCAAATCCGACACCTCAGCGGCCGCAATTAACCAAACTCCCTATCAGGGATTGAAACCCTTGAGTGAATCCCAGCTTTTGAATGGCTCCCCTGAGCCGCAATTAACCAAACTCCCTATCAGGGATTGAAACATCGCACGGTATGCCTTTTGCTCCTGCTGGGTCGCGCCGCAATTAACCAAACTCCCTATCAGGGATTGAAACTAAACTTTTGGGATTGATTTTCACGCTTTTATGGCCGCAATTAACCAAACTCCCTATCAGGGATTGAAACGCCTTAGCTGCGAATGCCAATAGAGCCGTATTGCCGCAATTAACCAAACTCCCTATCAGGGATTGAAACTAAGCGAGTTGCTACCAAAAAAGCAAATGTGCCATAATGCCGCAATTAACCAAACTCCCTATCAGGGATTGAAACCAACGCCTTTTAGGGTTGAAGAATAAGGCAGCCTTGCCGCAATTAACCAAACTCCCTATCAGGGATTGAAACCCGGTTCCGCTTCCGGTGCATCTGCGATCGCTTCCGCCGCAATTAACCAAACTCCCTATCAGGGATTGAAACGATGGGCTGTTCTAGCAGCCCTTACAGCATCTTGCCGCAATTAACCAAACTCCCTATCAGGGATTGAAACCTACTGGATCAACTTCAATACCAGCACCTACGCGCCGCAATTAACCAAACTCCCTATCAGGGATTGAAACAGCACTAATTCCATCCTGACAACCGCCTGACGAGCGCCGGCCGCAATTAACCAAACTCCCTATCAGGGATTGAAACAAGGGGAACAATGGACAATCAGCAGCCCGCCGTAAAGCCGCAATTAACCAAACTCCCTATCAGGGATTGAAACGAGAAAATAATGATGAATATGCTGCAAAATCGCTTGCCGCAATTAACCAAACTCCCTATCAGGGATTGAAACGCCGATTCTGTACTCGATTCGATCGTTGAAAGGCGCCGCAATTAACCAAACTCCCTATCAGGGATTGAAACCTCGCCCAAAATTACATTAAAGATGTCGCTGGTTGCCGCAATTAACCAAACTCCCTATCAGGGATTGAAACCCGGACACCCTTCTTAACTTCAATCGCAATCCGGCCGCAATTAACCAAACTCCCTATCAGGGATTGAAACCCAGCAATTCTCCCTGAGTCACTTCGGCAATTAATTGCCGCAATTAACCAAACTCCCTATCAGGGATTGAAACTCCATCATTCCTCCTCATCTACTAACTCAGTCAAGCCGCAATTAACCAAACTCCCTATCAGGGATTGAAACACCAGCTAACATCGCCGTGAAAAAATCATCTGCCATGCCGCAATTAACCAAACTCCCTATCAGGGATTGAAACAACTACAAGATGCAATCAAATTTGAAACATTCAAAGCCGCAATTAACCAAACTCCCTATCAGGGATTGAAACGCGGCGGTTGACGCAGGTTCCCAAACCCAAATCGCCGCAATTAACCAAACTCCCTATCAGGGATTGAAACCACCTATCCGATCGGCTGACGGTCAGCTTATGTCTCAGCCGCAATTAACCAAACTCCCTATCAGGGATTGAAACAACCTTATCGTTTGCAGCTCCCCCGGTGCATTTTTCAGCCGCAATTAACCAAACTCCCTATCAGGGATTGAAACTTCAGGTTTACCGGGAGACATGACACAGGCCGCGCCGCAATTAACCAAACTCCCTATCAGGGATTGAAACTACTCAAAGGACAATAAAGCAGATGAAGCCAGCGAAGCCGCAATTAACCAAACTCCCTATCAGGGATTGAAACACCTTACAGGAGTAACTTACGTTGCTCCAACAGGGGGAGGCCGCAATTAACCAAACTCCCTATCAGGGATTGAAACGCAGCGAGCAGAGGGCCCGCACCAGCAACAGCACTGCCGCAATTAACCAAACTCCCTATCAGGGATTGAAACTTGAATTGCAAGAATTAATCATCTCTCAGTGTCTTGAGCCGCAATTAACCAAACTCCCTATCAGGGATTGAAACCAATGAACTTATCCTTGTTTGCACTATCTTCTAAGAAGCCGCAATTAACCAAACTCCCTATCAGGGATTGAAACTGCTGGCGGTATGAGCCAGAAATGCGGAGATAAGCCGCAATTAACCAAACTCCCTATCAGGGATTGAAACGGGGCGCTTTAAATTCTAGCGGCACGTTGTTTCTTGAAGCCGCAATTAACCAAACTCCCTATCAGGGATTGAAACAGAAGATGCTATCTCTTTATCAATGGGATATCGCCGCAATTAACCAAACTCCCTATCAGGGATTGAAACAAAAGGGTAGCGGAGGATTGGCGCTTACTGGAGCCGCAATTAACCAAACTCCCTATCAGGGATTGAAACGGCAATGCCACACTCGAACCAACGGGGATTTAGGCCGCAATTAACCAAACTCCCTATCAGGGATTGAAACTTCAGGCCGATCGCCTACATAAAGGATTTGCTCAAAGCCGCAATTAACCAAACTCCCTATCAGGGATTGAAACAGTTGCATTGAAGCTACTTGCTCGCCTAGATTTGAAGCCGCAATTAACCAAACTCCCTATCAGGGATTGAAACGTTATAATAGCTGTATAGATAATCGACAATTAAGCCGCAATTAACCAAACTCCCTATCAGGGATTGAAACTGCTACCTTTACCAGGTACGCTACCAGCGCTAGGCCGCAATTAACCAAACTCCCTATCAGGGATTGAAACTTTACAATTGCCTGCGGTATTCTAAACCTGACAGGGCCGCAATTAACCAAACTCCCTATCAGGGATTGAAACAGAAACCGATGGCGTAAAACTTGAACAGTCAGCGCCGCAATTAACCAAACTCCCTATCAGGGATTGAAACAAAAAAGTCTGATAAGCAACCTTCTTTTAATGCGAGCCGCAATTAACCAAACTCCCTATCAGGGATTGAAACTTTTACTTTCAATATTGGCGCAGGAGCGTTTGAGCCGCAATTAACCAAACTCCCTATCAGGGATTGAAACATCCAAATATAGTCAGACTTGGCTCGGCACTTGCGGGCCGCAATTAACCAAACTCCCTATCAGGGATTGAAACACGCGCAAAGTAACAAAAACTATACGATCGTCGATCGCTGCCGCAATTAACCAAACTCCCTATCAGGGATTGAAACAAAACTGGCGCTTTGCGAGATAGTTTTACCTATGCCGCAATTAACCAAACTCCCTATCAGGGATTGAAACACAAAATCGAGTTAACCCGATTCTCAGGATAACAGCCGCAATTAACCAAACTCCCTATCAGGGATTGAAACTGGAAACTCCCCAATGGTGGAGAAAAGCCGTGGGATGCCGCAATTAACCAAACTCCCTATCAGGGATTGAAACGACAAGGTGGAGATATGTTTCTATCTTCCAGTTTGCCGCAATTAACCAAACTCCCTATCAGGGATTGAAACACGGGGTCAATCGCCGCGCATCCTCCCTGGTTGCCGCAATTAACCAAACTCCCTATCAGGGATTGAAACCTTCCCTAATGTAGTCATCAACAATCCATTCAAAGCCGCAATTAACCAAACTCCCTATCAGGGATTGAAACTAGCATCAATGTCGCCGAAGATATTCGAGGCCCAAAAACGCCGCAATTAACCAAACTCCCTATCAGGGATTGAAACCCTTCGGATGATTTTCCTAAACCTCGACCTTTCGAGCCGCAATTAACCAAACTCCCTATCAGGGATTGAAACGATATTGATGATGATGTTGTTGTCTTCGGACATTTCGCCGCAATTAACCTAAATCCCTATCAGGGATTGAAACTTTCGGAAGTATTCACCAGAGGAGGAGACAGGAGGAAAGAGGGTATTCTTCTCCTGACTCCTGACTCCTGACTCCTTCTTCGCCGGAATCAACCTAAATCCCTATTAGGGATTGAAACGTACCGGAGCAAGCCGTTTGCTACTGCTGAGGAATTAGACACGAAAAACCGCTAAAATCGAGGCCCAGCAAGAGTGAAATGCCTTCCCCGGCAGAGCCTGGGAACGAGAATTTTATCCGCGTTCTCTGCGGTTTAAAATTCCAAATATTAAGAAAAACTACAATTTGTGTTTGCGTCACTCAAAATACGCTAGCGTCAAAAGTATAGAATCATACCAAAATCTGAAGTTGCTCGAAAATGCAATAAAAATTAACCTAGAAAAAGTCTAGAAAATGGTAGAGAACTGATTGCACCAAGAGCAATGGAAAACAAGTTTTCGGTTGGAGGGAATATGAACGAAAAAGTCCTTGGGGCCACGCGAAACGTTGCAATTGTTGGCCATTATTTAAGCGGGAAAACCGCACTGCTCGAAAGTTTGCTGTCGGTGACAGGGACAATTACCCGCAAAGGAAATGTCAAAGATGGCAACACAATAGGTGATAGTTCGCCGGAAGCACGCGATCGCCAAATGAGCGTAGAAGTAAACGCCGCTACCGCTGAATATCAAGGCGTCCGCTTCACATTTCTCGACTGTCCGGGTTCGGTAGAATTTGCCCAAGAAACTTACAATGCACTCATCGGTGTGGATGCGGCGATAATAGTTTGCGAACCCGTTGCCGATCGCACTTTAACCCTCGCACCCCTGTTTAAATTCCTCGACGATTGGGAAATTCCCCACCTAGTTTTCATCAACAAGATCGATCGGGCTTACACAGACGAAACCACTTGCGGCACCAACTTCACCGAGGTGATCGACGCGCTCAAATCCGTTTCCAGTAGACCGATCGTACCTCACCAATATCCGATCGGCAAAAACGAACAAATCATCGGTTTTATCGACCTAGTAACCGAACAAGCTTACCACTACCATCCGGGCGCCGCCGCAGATCCCGTCCCGCTTCCAGAACACCTCAAAGCAGAAGAAAGCGCAGCGCGGCAGCAAATGCTCGAAGAATTGGCCAATTATGACGACCATTTACTCGAAGAATTGCTCGAAGAAATCAATCCCGACGCCGAAGAAATTACCCGCGATTTAAAGATGGAATTAGGCGCAGATTTAATTGTGCCAGTATTCATCGGCATCGCCGAACAAGATTTCGGCGTGCGGCCTCTGCTGGAAGCTTTGCTGAGGGAAGCGCCGACACCGGAAACAACAGCCGATCGGCGCAGCATTATACAAAGTGAAAACAAAGTTCTAGCTCAAATCCTCAAAACTTATTACACACCGCAAGGAGGCAAACTATCGTTAGTGAGAATGTGGCGGGGGACGCTGGCAGACGGAGCAAATTTGAACGGCGTTCGAGTTAACGGTTTGTACCGCTTGACCGGCCAGCAAACGCAAAGTTTGCAATCCGTCAGCGCGGGAGAAATTGTGGCGGTGGGAAGGCTAGAAGGCTTGAGAACAGGCGATACGCTGGCGATTGACCGATCGGAAGAATTGCCAAAAGCCGAAATCATCCCCCCTGTCTACGCACGGGCGATCGTCCCAGAAAAGCGCAACGATGAAGTTAAGCTGAGCTCCGCTTTAGCTAAATTGCTAGAAGAAGACCCATCTTTAGTCTGGGAACAGCACGGCGACACTCACGAAATTATACTTTGGGGTCAAGGCGAAATCCACCTGAAAGTAGCTTTAGACAGGTTGCGCCGCAAGTATAACTTGCCGATGACAACTCACTTACCGCAAGTGCCGTACAAAGAAACCATCCGCAAACCTGCATCTTCCATCCACGGGCGCTACAAACACCAAAGCGGCGGGCACGGACAGTTTGGCGACGTGTACCTCGACATTACACCGCAGCCTCGCGGAGAAGGTTTCACCTTTACCGACAAAATAGTCGGCGGCGTCGTCCCAAAACAGTACATCCCCGGCGTGGAAGTGGGTGTGCGCGAGTATTTGGATCGCGGCCCCCTGGGTTTCCCGGTGGTAGACGTAGCGGTGACGCTGACGAACGGTTCCTACCATACCGTTGACAGTTCCGAACAAGCTTTCAAGCAAGCAGCGCGTTTGGCGATGCAGGAGGGAATGGCCAAGTGCGAACCGGCATTGCTGGAGCCGATCGCCAAAGTTGAAATTTGCGCTCCGAACGAGTGTACATCAAAGGTGTTGCAGTTGGTCAGCGGACACCGCGGCCAAATTCTCGGCTACGAAGGTAAAAAAGACTGGAAGGGATGGGATGCAGTTTCTGCTTATTTGCCGATCGCAGAAATGCAGAATTTGATCGTAGAATTGCGATCGCAGACAATGGGAGTAGGATTTTTTAATTGGGAGTTCGATCGACTGCAAGAAGTGCCGGAACCTTTAGCTAAGCGGGTTTTGCAAACTAACGGAAATGGCAACGGAAACGGTAAAAATTAAGCCGTAGGGGCGGGTTCACCAACCATTTCTGGAATCATTAAAAGGATAAATAAACCCGCCCCCCCCCACGGTAAATCTGAATGTACATTGCGATTGTTTGTTGGGTGGGGGCGGGTTTTCGAGATTGTTTGTTTCAGGCTATTATGGTTGGTGGAACCCGCCCCTACGGGATTGTGTCGCTTGATTCAAATTACAATTTGAATGTAAATTTGATTGGTAAGGGCGGGTTCACCAAAAATATATAAAGATGACCAACTATATATAAAAACCCGCCCGGCCCCACGGTAAATCTGAATGTACATTGCGATTGTTTGTTGGGTGGGGGCGGGTTTTCGAGATTGTTTGTTTCAGGCT
>NZ_JAUBOV010000060.1:0-4899 GCF_036700405.1 Microcoleus sp. T3_D1 | reverse complement strand
ATTATGGTTGGTGGAACCCGCCCCTACCGATTTTAATTATGATTCAGCTTATTCAGTCAACTCATTTAACCCCGAAATAATATTCTCGCCTAGCACTAACGCATTTCTCGCTTCTCTTTGTAAGTTAAACATAGTATCGTCATAATCAGCTTTATTCCTAAGTTCTCTCAATCTGCTTAAATTTTCACCTATTTTGACCAGGTTTTTCTTTTTAGTTGGGTGGTATATAAATTATTCTGCTACATATTGATGTTCGTTGCTATCGCGATTCTTACGAAAAAGTCTTGGGTCTTTTTCAATGTCGCGCAAGTAATTTCGCGCTAGGCAAAATGTCGAATAGTATGCTCTACTTATCGCCGATCGCAACTTGGCTTCCCTGTTATCTGAACTTTCACTATTCGTGGCCGCTAACTCTTGAGCTAAATTAAAATACTCAGACCAATCAAATCTCATTTTACTCCCATTCAAGGCTAATATGTAAATCATTTTTGGGGGCAGCTATTTTAGCTTCAAGCCACCAACTATCATCAAGGATGTTTAACTTGGCAAAAGCTTCCTCGACTTCGAGTTTAGTGTAGATAGCAATCCACAGCGATCGCCAATTGGCAATTTCTGGATCGGTTTTCACTTCCAAGCCTAATCTTTCCGTAGGAAACAGCGCTCGAATGCGATCGTAAGCTTCTAGAATCAAAGGTGCGATCGCTTCTTGTTCCATGATGATTTGAAAACTTTCTATAGGGTTTTCAACCGCGTACAGGCTTTTGATTTTATTAAAAGATGCAATGAAATTGTCAAAGGCTTTAGCTATTTCAGAGGGATTTTCCCTTTCTTCATGCGGCTGAGGAAAGGAAGGGCTTAAATTTGCAGCATCCGTGCTGTAAATGCTGTCACTTCTCTCGTTGTAGCGTTTGTCTTTTGATTTTGCTTGGTACTGAGCTTGTAAGTCGAGGCGTTCTTTTGTGTAAATTTCGTTCAGAGTGTGGTTTTGTTCGGCTAATTTTTCTAAAGCCAATATCTGACGACTTATATTCTCTTCCAAGTCGCCAAGCTGGACAGATGAATCGAGTTTAGCTAAAGCAGCGCCAAGGGCTTGCAGACTAATAATGTCTCTTGCTTTCATAATAGTCGATGGTTGGGAGGTTAGGGATTAACTTTACCAGTAATCGTGAAACCTGTCTGGATCTTCTAGCAGATTTGGCGGTTGAATGTACCTTTGGTTCGTAGAGGCGGGTTCACCAACAATATATAACGATGACCAACAATCTATATAAACCCGCCCCCACCCCACGGCCAATCTGAATGTAAATTTCGATTTACCGTGGGGAGAGGGCGGGTTTTCGAGATTGTTTTTTCCCGGCGATTATGGTTTGTGAAACCCGCCACTACGATCGCACAAATTAGACGATCGCGAATCAACGAGACATGATATTAGAGAACTCCATAATTCATCCGTGTATCCGTGTCAAAATCCGTGTCGTGCCTTCTTCCTTACCCTAAAAAGAAATAATCAAGTAACCATTCAGGAACTTAGCACCAGTAACAGATTTCCCAGTTAGCGCCGGAGGCAGCAAAATATTGCGCCGCTGATCGCCCGCTTCGATCGTCACTTCCGGCCCGGATTGAATCAATTTAATTTCTTTCTTGTCAAACCCAGGCAAAAACAAACTAACTTGACGCTGTGCAATGTTTATGTTAATGGGTTGAGGAGCTTTTGCGGCCTGAGAAAAATCTGGCAAAGCATCAATTAGCGGCTGCCAATTATTGTCACTGTGCGCCGGAACCGAAACAGCCGTCAAAGGATCAAACTCGGCAGTAATAGCTTCTGTAACCGGTGCTTGATTAACAATGACACCGCCCACAGTCAAACTAACTTGTTGAGAACTTCCCCAAAGATAGCGGGCAGTTGCGATCGCACTTGCATCTCCAGTCGTCACCAAAAAAGCCGCCGTGCGGTTCGGATCTGCCAGCGCTTCCTTACCCTTATCCAAAAGATTATCGACTTGCTTAGTAGATTGAAAAGCATTGTCTCCCGACATATCCACAGTCAACACGGTACTGACAAGCGGTTGAATAAAAGGCGACGACGACAAAGCTTTACCCAAATCCGAATCTACCAAAGCTTGGCGGAAGCGGCGGATGTACCAACTCAGAATTTCCGGCATTCCCAGCATCCGCAGCGTATCCATGCCGCCATTGCCGTCATAAACAATTACATCGTATTGTTTGCTGTCGTCGTATTCCCGAACTTCGTTCAACGCCAGCGCGCTGTCCATTCCCGGTAACACCCCTAATTCTTGACCGTAAATCTGCTTGAAAAAGGGAGTGCGGACATATTGAGCTTCTAGTTGTTTAACTTCGTCCCACCTGCGTTCTAGCAGTGGCCCGCTTTGCACCTGAACTGCTTTGAGGTTGGGGGCGATTTCCTGGGGGCACAGAGTCAGGGGAACCCCTAGCAGAATACCCAATGCAGGGCCTGGATCTTGGCCGAGCAGCAGAACTCGCTTGCCTTGAGCGGCATATTTTTTAGCTGTTGCGATCGCGATCGTACTGCGGCCAGTGCCGCCTTTGCCCAAAAATGTCAAAATCAAAGCCATTTTCTGTTCTCACTGCCAAAGCTTACTCTTTAACATTTAAGCGCAACCTTCAGCGAGAGTGGGGGAGGGGGAGAGTGAAGGAAGAGGAGAGGCGGCGAGTGGGAGAGTGGGAGAGGGGGAGAGTAGGAGACGAAAGGAAACACAGTTAAATTCAATCCGTGTATCCGTGTCCGAATCCGTGTCGTGCCCCCCTTCCTTCAACATCTGTTAAACGGGTTCTAGCTCATCTTCAAAGAACCAAGTCGAAAAACCGTCAAACTTGACAACCACGCCTACTCCGCTACCGTCAACCATTCTGAATCCGTCAACAGTGCCTACTGGATTCTCCTTTATCTTGCCCACTATATTTGCAGGTATCCGATCTCTGAGACGGCGCACCTTCACTCTCTGACCTACTTCTATTGCCACTGAAATTGTTCTCCTGCTCTATACAACCGTTTATTTTACAGTTTGGCGTCTACTTCGGAACAGCAACACCCTCCGTCGATCGCTCCCTATGATTTTCCATCGAAATTTCCACCAACTTTCCCTAAAAGACGGTATTCTAGTCCGAGTTGGTCGATCGTCTACCCTGATTCGCTTGGGTTTGCTTCATCATGTTTCACAGCGGCAAGCTCCACTGGCAGAGGCTGTTCAACACTTAGATAATTATTCTTTATCGCTTCCCAAAAATAATCTTTTTATTAATTGCCACAACTACAGGGTTTCTCTCAAATTAGTCATCCTTCCGGCAGAGGCCAAAAGGCCTTCAAAAACAGTAATTAATTTTATGTTTGCTATATATAAATCAGCGCTCTCTGATGTTGACAGCGGCGAAATTTCATGCTGCAAAGGACTTTGAGTCGGGTTGGCACAAAATTCCGAAGGTCAGATTTGAGGAAACTCCCAGGTTGTAACAGTTTACTAAAATATGACCCTAAAAAAAGTTTTAATGCTAAACTTTCAGGCTGATAAAATTTATTTTTGCTGCTGTGTTACGGCATAAAAAGTGGAACGATTGCCGGATTTAGGGAGTCTAATAGAGGAAAGGAAGTCCAGGAACTTCAATATGACAAAATTGAAATTATGAATAAAATTTTTACCTGTGGGCGATCGACCAAAATTCCGCTCCTAAGTTTGTCCTTGGCTGTGCTGGCGAGTCTGTCGCCCTTTCGTGGGACGATCGCCAGTCCGCCCTCTCCATCCCCCAAACAGCCGTCCAACACTACTAAAATTGTCTCAGTCGATCGACCGCCAGCACTACCAATTGGCTCAAAATCTCCAACAAATCCGGCAACACTGGCGGCGAATTCATCCCCAGCAGAGACGATAAAAGCTCAGGGAACAGCGACGGGGCGATCGCTCGAAATAGAAGAAATTCGCGGTACAGTCAGCTTTAAAGGGCGGCCAGCGGTTGTGGGCGATCGGCTACTCGCCCCCGGAGACGAAATCATCACCGGCCCCGATTCCACAGCCCGTTTAGGCATCGACAACAACATCGGCGTCGTGGAAGTTGCCGAAAAAACCGCAGTCAGAATATCCAATTTGTCAAGCAGTGCAGGTGGTGAAAAAGACACAGCCATTTTTGTCAGCAGGGGGCGAGTCAGGTTGTCCATCGGCAAAACTGCTGCGACAACTCCCGCAGCCAACACCTCAACAATTATCCCGCCCAACCAAATAGTCGCCCTCAATACCTTCAGCGGACTCGGCAAATCCAGTCAAATTGCCCAACAAAAAAGGTCTGCCAAAAGGGCCCCAGTCAGGGTTGAAACCCCAGAAGGCGTTGCCGGAGTCCGCGGCACCTCCTTTGGTGTCAGCGTCGGCGGCGACAAAACCGCAGTCGAAACTATTGAAGGTGAAGTCGTAGTATCCGGCAACACCGACTCAGAAGTAGTTCTCAACAGCGGCAACTCCACGACTATTTTCCCTCAAACCTCACCCGTGGCGCCCTCAGCCAGCCCTCGCCTAGCTAAACTCAAAGTCCGCAGTTTGTTGAGAGTCAGCGGCAATATCTATCGCCTCAGCGGTCAAATTAACCCGATCGACACAGTTTATGTCAACAACGAAGAAATTAAGATCGATCGAAAGGGCAACTTCAAAATCCAAGGAATTTTACCTCCAAGTCGCCGCCTCAAAATCGTAGTGCGAGGCCCGTCAGTCACAGAAAGGCATTACAGCTTCGCAGTTCGCTAAACAACCTATCGTCGCGAGTAATGTACGCGGGCAGTCTCTGAGGACGTGAGTTAGATCTGAGATGTTGCACCATTCTCAATAAGCTTTTTAGGAACAGGCTTTCCGGCCTGTTCCACAAGAAAATTCACTCTTT
>NZ_JAUBOV010000059.1:0-48201 GCF_036700405.1 Microcoleus sp. T3_D1 | reverse complement strand
AAGCTTAGTCTGGTCAGAATGGCCTGTTAGATTTCTCTTTCAAGCCTCACGCCTTTAGGCTGAGGTTTCTGACAGGAGAGGTCTGGAAGCTGCGAATCTCGATCGCAAAATCGAAATTTTTTCTAAACCTGTCACTAGATTAACGTCCAGGGCTCGATCGCGATCGCAGGATCGACATATTAAAGCAGAAATCTATCTCCAGTTAAGCTCCAAGACCTCAACAGCCGATCGGCACGATCGTGGATGTTTGTCGTACAATCTCCTTAACAGGCAAAGGGAAAGAGCCTTCGCCGATCGGGGATTAAAATTAAAAGCGCATGACTTTCTCTTCAATAATTCGTACCCTGGGGCGATCGCCCCTAGCAACAGAACTCCTCAACAAGCTCAAGCGCCATCGCTGCTTGCAACTCAACGGCATCGCCCGGTTGCCCAAAGGTTTAGTAGCTTCCGCCCTCGCACAGCAAGAAGGGCGGAGTTTACTGGTAGTGACAGCAACTCTAGAAGAAGCCGGCCGTTGGGTGGCAGGGCTGGAGGCTATGGGCTGGCAGAGTGTGCATTTTTACCCAACTTCCGAGGCTTCGCCCTACGAGCTATCTTACTCCGACGAGAACGAAATGACTTGGGGACAAATGCAGGTGCTGGCGGATTTGGTCGAGAAACGAGAAACAAACGCTAATTCTAAGCCGATCGCGATTGTAGCTACCGAAAGAGCTCTCCAGTCTCACTTGCCGCCGCCTGCTGCTTTTGAACCCTACTGTCTGACGCTGAAGCGAGGTGCGGTTCAAGACTCGAAGATACTTGACCGCCAACTCGTGTCGATGGGGTACGATCGAGTGACTCTGGTGGAAATGGAGGGCCAGTGGAGTCGCCGGGGCGATATTGTCGATGTATTTCCGGTAGCGGCGGAGTTGCCAGTGCGGCTGGAATGGTTCGGAGATGATTTGGAGCAAATTCGGGAGTTTGACCCGTCTTCGCAGCGATCGCTCGATAAGGTCGATCGGTTGGTGTTAACTCCTACTAATTTTAACACAATTATTAAAGCAGTTTTATCTGAAAAAAAGGTTGACGAAATCAACCACCTAGGCTCTGTTGACACAGAAAATGAACCCGAAAATGAAGCGGAAAAATTTGTCCGCAGGTTGTTGGGTTTAGCTTTCGAGCAACCCGCATCTTTGTTGGATTATTTGCCAGAAAATACTTTAGTTGTTGTTGACGAACCGCAAGGCTGCGAAGGTCACAGCGACCGCTGGTTTGAGAATGCAGAGCAACAGTGGAAAAATTGCGATCGGGAATCTGTTGTTGCGGATGCGGGAACAGAAAAGTTGCCAATTTCTCATTTGAAAGTTCCGAAAATTCACCGCACTTTTGCTGAATCTATGGCAGATGTCGCAGCTTTCGAGAGGCTAGAACTTTCTGAATTAGCCGAAGATTCTACGGCTAAAAAATTTCAAAGCTCTGGGGAGAGTGACCAGCTACCGTCTGCGATTAATTTGGCTTCTCGGCCTGTGCCGGTGATGCCTCACCAATTTGCGAAGCTGTCTCAAATGCTCAGGGAAGAGCGCGATCGGGGTTTTACCATTTTTCTAGTTTCGGCTCAACCGAGTCGATCGGTTTCTCTGCTGTCGGAACACGACTGTCCGGCTCAGTTTGTGGTGAATCCGCGCGATTTTTTGGCGATCGACAAGTTGCAATTGCAGCACGTTCCGGTTGCTTTGAAGTACAGCGGGCTGGCAGAATTGGAAGGTTTTATTCTGCCGACTTTTCGGATTGTTTTAATTACCGATCGGGAATTTTACGGTCAGCATTCTCTCGCTACTTTTAGCTACGTCCGCAAGCGCCGCCGCGCTGCTTCTAAGCAAGTAGACCCGAATAAATTAAGCCCAGGTGATTATGTGGTTCACCGCCAGCACGGAGTGGGCAAGTTTATCAAGTTGGAACGTTTGACGCTCGATCGGGAAACTCGCGAATATTTGCTGATACAATACGCTGACGGTACTCTGAGGGTGGCGGCAGATCAATTGGGCGCTTTGTCGAGGTTTCGGACTGTAGGCGATAAAGTACCGGATCTAAACAAGCTGACAGGTCAAACTTGGGAAAAAACTAAGACAAAGGTTCGCAAAGCTGTTAAGAAATTGGCAGTGGATTTGCTCAATCTTTATGCTAAAAGAGCTAAACAAACAGGTTACGCT
Source organism: Microcoleus sp. T3_D1 (assembly GCF_036700405.1). Classification (NCBI taxonomy): domain Bacteria; kingdom Bacillati; phylum Cyanobacteriota; class Cyanophyceae; order Oscillatoriales; family Microcoleaceae; genus Microcoleus; species Microcoleus sp. T3_D1. The sequence continues at coordinate 46,012 of NZ_JAUBOV010000059.1, read as the reverse complement.
TTTCCTCCTGATATGCCTTGGCAACAAGAATTAGAGGATTCTTTTCCTTACCAGCCAACCCCGGATCAGTTGAAGGCAACTCAGGATGTGAAACGCGACATGGAGGGCGATCGACCGATGGATCGCTTGGTCTGTGGCGATGTCGGTTTTGGTAAGACAGAAGTGGCTCTGAGAGCGATTTTTAAGGCGGTTACGGCGGGCAAGCAGGTGGCTTTGCTCGCTCCGACGACGATTTTGACCCAACAGCACTATCACACGCTCTCGGAGCGTTTTTCCCCTTATCCGATCGAAGTTGGTTTGCTCAATCGCTTTCGCACTGAAACCGAGCGCCGGGAGATTCACAAGCGTTTGGCGACTGGGGAATTAGATGTGATTGTCGGTACTCAAGCTGTTTTGAGCAAGGCGATTAAATTTCGGGATTTGGGCTTGTTGGTGGTGGATGAAGAACAGCGGTTTGGGGTTAAGCAAAAGGAAGCGATTAAAGCTCTCAAAACAGAGGTAGATGTTCTGACTCTGACAGCAACGCCGATTCCCCGGACTTTGTATATGTCGCTGTCGGGGATTCGCGAGATGAGTTTGATTTCGACTCCGCCTCCTTCCAGGCGCCCGATTCAGACGCATTTGGCTCCCTATAACCCGGAAGTGGTGCGATCGGCAATTCGTCAAGAATTGGACAGGGGCGGTCAGGTTTTTTACGTGGTGCCGCGGATTGAGGGGATTGATGAGTTGGCCGTTCAGTTGCAGGAGATGGTTCCGTCTGCCAGAATTGCGATCGCCCACGGTCAAATGGAGGCGTCGGAACTAGAATCAATCATGCTGACTTTCAGTGCGGCAGATTTCGATATTTTGGTGTGTACGACGATTATTGAGTCGGGTTTGGATATTCCGCGAGTCAATACTATTTTAATTGAAGACGCGCAGAAGTTTGGTTTGGGTCAGCTTTACCAGTTGCGGGGACGGGTGGGACGCGCGGGGATTCAAGCTCATGCTTGGCTGTTTTATCCCAAGCAGAATAAGCTGTCTGATGCTGCAAGGCAGAGGCTGCGGGCAATTCAAGAGTTCGCGCAGTTGGGTTCGGGCTATCAGTTGGCTGTCCGAGATATGGAAATTCGCGGTTCGGGTGATGTTTTGGGTACTGAACAATCTGGTCAAATGGAGGCGATCGGTTTTGATTTGTATGCTGAAATGTTAGAGGAGGCTATTCGGGAAATTAAGGGTCAGGAAATTCCGAAAGTGGAGGACGCGCAAATTGACCTAACTTTGACGGCGTTTATTCCTGCCGATTACATCGCAGATTTGGATCAAAAGATGAGCGCTTACCGGTCTGTGGCTTCTGCTAATACGCCTGAAGAATTACAGCAGATTCAGGTTGATTGGTGCGATCGCTATGGGCCAATTCCTCTGCCAGCCCAGCAGCTTATCCGTGTGGTTGAACTCAAACAAATCGCTAAAAAAATCGGTTTTTCTCGGATTAAGCCGGAGAATAAGCAGAACATAGTTTTGGAAACTGCGATGGAAGAGCCTGCTTGGAATTTGCTCAAGGCTAATTTGCCGGAACATTTGCGCTCTCGTTTTGTCTACAGCAAGGGGAAGGTTACTATTCGGGGTATGGCGGTTTTGACGGCCCAAAAGCAATTGGATAATTTGATTGATTGGTTGGGTAAAATGCAGGGCGCTTTGCCGGAAGCAAATGTTTGATTTTAATATATAATCCCCAAATCTCGCGCACCGCCGAAACCACAGAATAATACTGATGGAACCAGAAAAAATATTACTGCTGTTTTCATGATGGTTTTAGCGACAGAAAGGATTAAAATCGTGAAAAAGTTAGTGAGTATTTTTTTGGCGATCGCGCTAATGCAAGGAGTCCCAATGGCGGTTCAATCTCAACAAATAATTGACCCGATCGATCGGGTTGTGAGTGCCGGATTGATGAATAAAGATGCTAGTGGTAATTTTAATGCTGATGGCCTTGTCAGTCGCGCCGATTTGGCGGTGATTTTAGTGAAAACTTTTGGTTTGGAACGCCGGAAAACCGCTCAGAAACCGGATAGGGAATTGCCGGACGTACCGAAGAGTTACTGGGCTTACAGTGCGATTCAAACTGCTTTGAAAACGGGAACGATGAGTGGATATCGCGACGGAATGTTTTTCCCAAATCAAAGGGTGACTCGCGCTGAAGCTTTGGCGATTTTTGCTCAGGCTTACGGGGTTTTTCAGTTTCCCGAACCCAGCATTTCCGAAATTTTAGCTAAGTATCCAGATGCAGGCGAAATTCCTAATTGGGCTAGAAAGTCTATAGCTACTGCACTTTATGAAGGGTTTGTTAATATTGATATCGCAACTAATAAGATTAATCCTTTGAAGCCGATGACTCGTGGGGATATCGCTTACGCTTTGAGCAAGTATTTAGAGCGGCAAGTAAGGCCCAGTTCTTTGCCTGTCCCGGACGAGGAGCCTCCCGATCGCGGCGTGGGAAGGTGATAGTGTTGAGTTGTGATATCAAATCCGGTAGCATCGGAATTATTCCTCTCTGTATTCTCTCCCTCTGCGTTCTCTGCGCCCTCTGCGGTTAAATCATTCCGATACAACCGGAAACGATATGAGTTAAAAAGTCGATCGCCCGCAATTCAAACACCATGCAAAATCCCGGAGATTTGGTGACTGTAAAAGCAGCCATCAAACCCCCAGGATTTAAGTTTTTCCTCTTAAACGAGGCTCAAATTATCTGCACTGAGCTTTAACTCAATCAGCAGTAGCCAATTCGGTACTAGCACCACCGCGCTTCCGTGTCAGGGTATTGAAAAGCATCTGACCGACAGCTTTAATCAAATTGCCTTCTAACTCCATAAACATCTTCATGTTCATGCCAAAAGCTGCATTAGCTTCGTCAACAATTCGCTCTGCTGTTGCTTCGTCAATCGGCAGTTCATTCATTGCCTGACGGTAGTTACCCTTGAATTCTTTTTCATCAGGAATATCCTGGAATTCATAGAAAGCAGTGCCTTCTCCGTCGGAAAGATTCATCCCGCGCTGGGCAATTCCCTTCAGGATTTGTCCGCCGGATAAATCGCCAAGGTAGCGAGTGTAAGAGTGAGCTACTAACAGTTCCGGTGCGGTCGCCGAAATCTCGCGAATTCGCTCCACATAAGCTTTAGCTGCGGCTGAGGGGGCTACTTGTTCGCGCCAATTCGCACCGTAGTAGTAAAATAAATCTTGCTCTAAGCTGTGTTTGCGATTCAACTCAGAAAAGTAAATTTTTGAAACAACCGGATGCTGCTTTTGGCGTTCCATTTCCTCTTCCATTGCCGAGTAGACAAAGTAGAGGTTTCCTACTAACTTCCGGTAAGAAGTTTTTTCTACAACGCCTTTTAAAAAACACTTGACAAAACCGACGTTTTCTGCCATTGTGTGGGACTTTTTGGTTCCCTCACGCAATTTGGTCGCTAAATTGATGCTCATGCTATATGTGTCCAACCTTCTATTTTTGTGGTAGCTGATGGATGCGCCAAAAATCTAAAATTTACCTAAGTGTTTACCTTAGATCGATTTGATGAGAGATTGTATTAATTTTTATAACAAAATCTACCGACCTCAAACGGCAGAAACCCTTGTGCCTTCCGAGGCACAAGGGTTCAAACTGCTGAAAAAGTTTAGTCGTTAGTGGTTCCTCATCGACTGTTAGCTACTGACTAACTTAGATGTCCAAGTCGAGGAGGTTGAGTTTGGGGCCGTAGGTTTCGATGAATTCGCGGCGGGGGGCGACACGATCGCCCATTAAGATCGTAAAGATGCGATCGGCCTCAGCAGCGTCTTCAATTTCCACCCGTTTCAGCGTCCGAGTTTCTGGGTTCATCGTTGTATCCCACAACTGTGTCGGCATCATTTCCCCCAAACCTTTGAACCGCTGAATGGTGTAATTAGCATTCGCCGGAAATTCATTGCGGATGAGATTGTTCATTTCGCGATCGCTGTAACAGTAGTAATGATTGCGTCCCCGTTCCACTTTATAGAGAGGAGGACAAGCAATATAGATGTAACCTTGTTCTACAAGTGCCCGCTGATAGCGGTAGAAGAAAGTCAGCAACAGCGTGCGGATGTGGGCACCATCCACGTCAGCGTCAGTCATAATTACGATGTGGTGGTACCGCAATTGACCCGGATCGAATTCTTCGCCTTTGATGCCCAAACCCAGGGCTGTAATTAACGATTGAATTTCGTTATTTTTGTAGATTTTGGCGTCGTCGGTTTTCTCAATGTTGAGAATTTTACCGCGCAAAGGCAGGATTGCTTGGAATTGGCGATCGCGCCCTTGTTTGGCACTGTTGTGCACGAAAATTCCCGCCCCTAATGCAAAGTTGTGACTGTTGGGCACTTCGATGTCGTAGACATCGTACCGCTCCTCCAAATGTTCGATCGACACAACGCGGTGGTTGTAATTCCGAACCGCTTGGCGAGCATATACTTCATCACCATTAAAGTAGCGATCGCAAAACGTCTCAAACTTCAACAAAGTCTTATCACCCTTCATGCGGCGATAAAGATTGTAAGCATCTACATTCATCCAACCTTCTTTCAGGTGGACTGTCTTCAAAGCTTCCAGCGTCTGGCGGTAATAAGTTTCCTTCAAAGCTTCTTTACGTTTCTGGCGAAACTCCGGCGTCCACTGTTCCTTAGTTTTTTCGCGCCGCCACTCCAACAAATTCTCATCTTGCCACTGTTCTTTAGCAAGTTGAGAATGAGTCTCCCGTGCTTCAGGATTGTTAGCAAAATGATTACTCACCCGTTCCGACTGAGCCAAACGGTTTTCTTCACTACTCCAATACTCTTGCTGCGCTTGGTTGAGCATTTCATTATTTTGCTGGCGATAAGTTTCATCACTATCGTAAAACTCCCGCCACTTGCTCATCATGTAAGCTTTATACTCTTCATCTTCCCACTGAGCTTTCGCCTGTTCCGAAAGAATTTGTCGCGTTTCGGGCTGCCGCATCCGCTCTTTCATCATCGCCCGAAATTCATCGGTCATGTGAGCTTGACGGCTCTTTTCAATGACATCGGGCCTGTGCAAGGTTTTCTCAAGGTTCGCGCGGTGAAGAGCCAAGTGATCCTCAGCAGGCAATCGCTGAATATTTGTCGGATTGTTGTTGAGTTTGTTAAAGTCAACGTGATGGCGGTGATTGCCGTCAGATGCGAGATAAACGCCGTGTTTCAGGTTGTAGAAATCCGCTAAAAGATGGGTGTAAATCCACTTATCACTGTTGGGATTCCAAACCATTTCGTAACCGTTAAGTCCCTGACCCTGTTTGGTTTTTTCCGACAACTTGCAGTGGAACGGCATTAATGAATCTTCCGGTGTCAGCATGGCCGCTGCTTTGTAAGTGCCATCCCGCAACATGAATGGATGGTCGGGAGTGCAAGTTATTGTCTCCCCATTGTCTAATGTCAATTTGACAACTTCAGCATTTGCTTTAGTCATCCGAGCATTAGTTATTCGCTCAAACCCGATGTTTCCACTCTCGCGAATGGTGTAGCAAAAGTGTTCTTTACCTTCTGCTTGTTCGTCAACTATCTGTTTGATAGTTTTTGTCGTACCGTCAGCTAATTTTATTTCCTGAAATGAAAAAAAACAGCCCCCCGCGGAATCCCCCTCGACGAGGTATATCTCAGACAGGGCGGGGTCTCTGGAGCTACAGTCCGCTAATTTTCCAGGCAAAGGAGACGATTCTAAGACTGATTTGCGGCGGACTAAATCGCGGGCACGACGGGCTGCTTCAGCAGCCTTAAATGCCTGAATTGCTTTTTCCAAAATAGCGTCGGCTACTTGGGGGCGAAACTCTAAATATTCTGTCAATACTTCGCCTACCAAGGAATCGACAATTCCCCGAACTTCTGTATTTCCTAGCTTAGTTTTAGTTTGGCCTTCAAATTCCGGGTCTGGGACTTTGACAGAAATCACTGCTGTCAAACCTTCGCGAACGTTTTCGCCGGCGAGGTTGGGCTCGTTTTCTTTGATTTTGTTGCGCTTGCGGGCGATCGAATTCATCGTCCGCGTCAAAACAGCCTTCAAACCTTCTAAGTGCGTGCCACCGTCGATCGTCCGAATGTTGTTAGCAAAACCGAGAACATTGTCGCTAAAAGCATCAACGCACCACTGCAAAGCCACTTCTATCTGCACGTTATTGCGTTCGCCTTGCACGTAAATCACTTCTTCGTGCAGAGGCTGCTTTTCGCGGTTCATGTAGGCGATATATTCCTTGATTCCGCCCTCATAACAGTAAGTTTCGACACGCGGTTCGCTACTTTTGAGCAGTTCCAAACGGTGGTCGCTAAACGTAATTCTCACGCCCGCATTCAAGTAACCCAATTCTCGCAAGCGCCCCGCGAGTGTAGTGTAATCAAATTCAATGCCAGTGCTAAATATTTGAGTATCTGGCAAGAAAGAAACTGAAGTGCCGGTGCGAGTGCCTTTGTTGGGCTTGGCAGTAAGTTCCGTAACTGGATTGCCTCTTTCGTAGCGCTGTAAATGTTCTTTTTGGTCGCGCCAAACTGTCACTTCTACCCACTCGGACAGCGCGTTAACAACAGAAATACCTACACCGTGCAATCCTCCAGAAACCTTGTAGCCACCACCGCCAAATTTACCGCCGGCGTGAAGTACAGTCATTACTGTTTCTATTCCCGATTTGCCAGTCTTGGCAACGATGCCGGTGGGAATACCTCGGCCGTCGTCTGTCACGGTAACGGAACCGTCGGCGTTGATGTCAATCTCGATGTGAGTGCAGTGGCCAGCCAGCGCCTCATCTATGGAATTGTCCACAACCTCGTAAACTAGATGGTGGAGTCCTCGCGGGCCGGTGGTACCGATGTACATCCCCGGTCGTTTACGGACTGCTTCGAGACCTTCGAGAACTTGAATCTGGTCGGCGCTGTAGCTGCTGGTCATACAAAAATAGCTCCAATAATGAGGCCTAAAGCCCCAAAAGCTTCTAAAATGGGAAAACTCCTAAAATTATAGCACAAAACCGTTAAAGGCGATGCTAGGGCTTTCTGAAGGGAAATTTATCGGGGGGACGTACCCGGCATAGTAGTTTTACTTGGGGAGCTATTGACATTTGGTGGCGGGGCTGTTAGCCGGAAGGTTGAGAAGTGCGATCGCCCGGTTGTCGGCGCTTGCCAATAATTGTTTTGTACCTCTTCTGGTGTCTCCGAACTGCTAGCGCTTGGCGTGCGGCCGCCACTGCGTCGCGGGCCTCGATCGCCCGTTGGACGATCGCCCCTGCGACTTCGGGACGGGCTGCCAGATACTCCATCAATCCATTTTCCACCAAAGATTTAACGATTTCTTGTACTTCGGGGTTGGCTAGCCGATTTTTCGTCGGGCCTTCAAATTCGGGATTCGGTACTTTCAGGGCAATAATACCGGTGAAGCCTGCCTCTAAAACCCCAGACCAATCCAAAATTTTATCTGTATCTTTAAGCTTGCCCAGATTGCGGGCGATCGCGCTTACCGTGCGCCGAGTCGTCAATTGGAAGGTGTTAAAGTATGTGCCGCGGTCAATGTTCTCGACGCAGTTGGCAAAACCTAACAGTCGGCCCCAGGACTTATTTTGCCTCGGAACGTGCCACTGAAAGGCTATTTCTACTTGTATGCCGTCGCGATCGCCCTGAATGTAAATAATATCTTTGTGCAGCGTTTCCACATCAGAGTTTAGGTAGGCGACATATTCCCGGATGCCACCAGGGAAGCAGTAGGTTTCGATGCAGGGATTACTGCTGCCTAGCAGTTGCAAGCGGTTGTCAGTCAAAAGAATTGTCAAACCGGGATTGAGATAAGCAAGCGGCCGCAGATGAAGGGCAAGAGTGGTGCGATCGAACTCAATGCCATTCTTAAAAATCTCCACATCTGGTTTGAAACAAATCGACGTACCCATGCGGTTTTCGGGACTCAGTTTAGCTGTCAGCGGCGTAACAGCGACGCCTTTGTCAAAACGCTGGCTGTAAATTTGCCCCTCGCGCCAAACAGTTACCTGCAACCATTGAGACAAAGCATTGACAATTGCTACCCCAACTCCGTGGAGACCTCCTGAAACCTTGTAGCCGTCGTGGCTGTCGCGCCGGCCGGCAAAGTGGATAACTGTGAAAACTGTTTCCAAGAATGATTTGCCAGTTTTGGAATGAATCTCAGTGGGAATTCCCCGGCCGTTATCTGTCACGGTAACAGAACCGTCAGCGTTGAGGTCAACTTCGATGCGAGTGCAGTAACCGGCCAGCGCTTCGTCGATCGAATTGTCCGCAACCTCGTAAACTAGATGGTGCAGTCCTCGCGGGCCGATCGAACCGATGTACATTCCCGGTCGTTTCCGAACTGCTTCGTGGTCTTCGAGAACTTGAATTTGGTCGGCGCTGTAGCTGCCAGTCATACAACAATACCTCCAATAATGAGGTCTAAAGCCCCAAAAGCTTTTAAAATGATAAAACTTCTAAAGTTATAACACAAAACGGTTAATGGCGATGCTAGGGCCTTCTGAAGGGAAATTTATTGAGGGGATGGATGGCTTGGATCGGGGAGGAGTGTTTGTTGTCAGCTAGAGGAGTTTGGGTGCGATCGCCCGCAAGGAAGTAAGCTATGCCTAGATTAATTACGATTTGTGGGGCGACGGCGACGGGGAAGTCGGGAGTGGCATTGGCTTTGGCGGGGCGACTACAATCCTCGATCCTCAGTGCGGACTCCCGTCAAGTGTACCGCGAATTTGACATCGGAACGGCAAAACCGACGGCGGTCGATCGCACTTGTGTACCCCATCACTTAATTGACATCTGCGATCCGACAGAAACTCTAACACTCGCAGACTACCAGCAACAAGCTCAAAATTTAATTGCTGCTGTTGATTCTCCTCTGTTGTTGGTGGGAGGGACGGGCTTATATATTAAGTCTGTAGTCAAAGGTTTGAAAATTCCGAGGGTAGCACCGATGCCCGAATTGCGATCGCAACTAGCAGAACTCGGACAATCTCAATGTTACGCGATGTTGCAGCAAGTCGATCGCTCTGCCGCTGAGAAAATTCACCTCAATGACCCAGTAAGAACTTTAAGAGCACTGGAAGTATTTTATGCGACCGGTCGCCCTATCTCCGAACAGCAGGGCGAAAATCCTCCCAATTATCCTATTTTACAAATTGGGTTGGATTGCGCGATCGATGTTTTGGTCGATCGGATCAAACAGCGCACCGAACAAATGCTAGAACGCGGTTGGATAGCTGAAGTAGAATATTTGTGTAAAAAATACGGCTGCGATTTGCCACTTTTGAACACGCTGGGCTATCAGGAAATGAAACAATATTTGGCTGGCGACATTAAGCTGGAAGAAGCTAAAGAATTAACAATTTTGCACACGCGGCAATTTGCGAAGCGTCAGCGGACATGGTTTCGAGCCTATCCTGAAATTGAATGGTTCGATGTTAGCATACCCGATTTGTGCGATCGAGTTTGGCGGAGGGTTGCAGAGTTTTGCGAACAATAAAGAGTTTTTTTACCGCAGAGGGCGCAGAGGGCACAGAGAAAGAGTAAGGAGAGATGTAAGTGTTATTTTTAATTTGGCAAAATTTCTCTAATTCTTTGCCGAAACAAACGCACAGCAGCACGCTGTCCGACTGTTCTGCTTTGTTCGATGAAACCGGGAATTTCAGCAACTGGTAAAAAGGGAAATGCTAAACTGCGATCGCACATTTCATATTTCCCTTTTCTCGTTCCCAGGATCTGCCTGGGAATGCCTGAATCCGAGGCTCTGCCTCGCACAAATAGGGAGGCAGAGCCTCCGGATCTGCGTTCCTAGGCTGAGCCTAGAAACGAGGGGAAATCCGTCAATTAACTGTACAAACTCGCCACATATTCGCCGTAACCGTTGTAGGGCAAAGTTGGGCGAGTTTCCCACGACCAACTGTTACCGGGGCCGACTATGCGTTCGCTGGCCTGCGACCATCTGGGGTGCGGCTTGTCGGGTTCCACATTTGCTTCAAAAGCGTATTCGTTGGGGCCGATTGTATTCCAAAAAGTGGCGGGCTGCTGTTCGACAAATTCAATTTTGACGATCGACTTTGCGCCCTTAAAACCGTATTTCCAAGGAATCACTTGCCGCAGCGGCGCACCATTTTGTTTTGGTAGCCTTCGGCCATACAAGCCTGTGGCGAAAAATGCTAAATCGTTCGCCATTTCTTCAATTCGCAGGCCTTCGGTATAAGGCCAAGGATAAAATTGCGACATCAAACCGGGGCCGGGAGTAATTTTGGGGTCGTAAAATGAGGTGAAGCGAACGAATTTAGCTTTCGATTGCGGTTCGACATCAGCCATCAGTAATTTCATGGGAAATCCGACCCACGGAACTACCATCGCCCAGGCTTCTACACAGCGAAATCGATAAACTCGTTCTTCGATAGGAAATTTTTTGTTGAGGTCGTCAATATCATAAGTGCGGGGATTTTTTACTAAACCGCCTACTTCTACTTTCCAGTTTTCTGTTGGCAAAGCTTGAGCGGCTTGCCAAATAGATTTTGTGCCGCCGTATTCGTAAAAATTGTTGTATTTTGTAGCTAAGGCTTGGTCGGTAATCGCTCGATCGACTTTCGCAAAGTCGGGATTCCGGCTCAATTCCGAATATGCTTGGGTTGAGCTTTGATCCAGAGCAGTTTTTGAGCTAGCATTGCTTTGGCAGCCAGTCAGCGGCAGCAGGGAAGCAGTCACGCCGGCGCCAATTAAATTTGTCATGAACCGGCGGCGGTTGAGAAAGGCTGTTTCTGGGGTAATTTGGGGTTCGAGAATTTCCCAAGGTTTGGGTACGCGAATTAACGGCATAAGTAATAGTTAAAAGTTAGTAGTTACTTGGGAAAAAATTGCCTAAGTTTTAATCGGTTAGTCGATTCTACATGGGAAATTTGAACTTTTAGATTCACTCCATAGAACAAAGAATCTCGGATATTTGGCAAGCTCTCCCGATTGATTTGGTGCGATCGCACGGCAAGTATTCGCAATGACAGTATAGCTTAATTCGGTAACAACTGAGATATTGCACCATCCTAAAGAACAGGCTTTCCGGCCTGTGAAGCGAAGAATGATTTTCTTGTGGGGAGTAGGGGTTGGGCAGGAGATCCCGCCCGTATGCTCGACCTATTAAACCTCGCTCGCAGGAAAGTCAGCAATTATTTACGCGCGATCGACCGCAGCAATTGTGGCGAAAATCTGGGAAACAATTATGATCAAGCAAAGATTCCAATTATTTAATTTGTCCACAGGAAGCGGCACGCACCGCCCCGCTTTCCTCCCCCACCAGCAACCATGTCGGACGGGGGTCTCCAGCGGAAAGACAAATGAGTTACTGCACCAATCCCCATTGCCAGAATCCCCAAAATCTCGATCGCGCGACAGTCTGCAAAAGTTGCGAGTCGAACTTGCTGCTAAAAGGCCGCTACCGAGTCTTTCACACCCTCGGTCAAAGTCTCACTTGCCGCACCTTCTTAGCCGTCGATGAAGACCAACCTTCGCAACCCCGTTGCGTCATTCAACAGTTCTGCGCGCCCGCAGGCACAGCGGACGGTCAAAACCCCCTAAACCGGACATTTCGCGGCTGGGCCTCAGTTCTCGACGAGTTGGGGAAACATCCGCAAATACCGAAACTGCTGGCATCTTTTGAACTCGAAGGCTGCCAGTATTTAGTGCAAGAATACATCGAAGGCCGCAATTTAGCCGATCGGCTTTCAGAAAAAGGTGTTGTTAAAGAAATTCAAATTTGGTATCTGCTGAGCGAATTGTTGCCAGTCCTGCAATTTGTTCACGAAAATCAACTGATTCACGGAGATATCAAACCGTCCAATATTATTCACCGGAAAACTCCCCAAGCATCCCCAGCTTTGGCAGGGAAAGAGGATTTACATGGAGTGTCTCAGGAAAGTGCCTCTGGGCTAGTTTTAGTCGATTTCGGCGCGGCAATTCCGGCAAACAGCGGGCCGCTCAAAACAGAAACGGTGACAGGTTCTGCGGAATACGCCGCCCCGGAACAAATTAAAGGCCAAGCGATTAAGAGCAGCGACATCTACAGTTTGGGCGTCACTTGCATTCACTTGTTAACGGGAATGTCGCCCTTTGATTTGTTTGACATCAAAGCCGAAAGTTGGGCCTGGAGACATTATTTGAAAGTACCAGTTTCGGCGAGACTCGGCCGCATTCTGGATAAAATGGTGCAGCGAGAACCATCAAAACGCTATCGATCGACCGAGGCAATTCTCACAGACATGAAATACGGCCCGGCACCGGTAGACGTGATTCTCAGCAAACCCAAGTGGACTTTGGCCATGTGGGGAGCAACTGCGGTTGCCCTGCTGTCCGTAGTGCTAGGTTCTCGCTTGCCATCTCCTGCACCGCAGGCTTTCACTTCTGGTGAGCCTGCTTCTAGCATTCCCGAAATTCGGTTCAATCCGCCCCCGATGCAGAATTTCAGGGGTGAGGCATCGCCGTCAGGGCCTGCTGTACGGACTCTGGCGGATCAACACAAAAACCCGGTTTGGGCGGTAGCAGTCGCTCCCCACGGCCGCGTGATAGTCAGCGGGAATAACGACGGTACAATTCACCTGCTGCACAAGCGTCACGGCAAGCTGCTCAAGGTTTTAGCAGGGCATTTGGGGCCCGTGTGGTCGGTGGCTGTCAGTCCCGACGGCAGGACGATCGCCAGCGGTGGCGTTGACGGTACGATTAAATTGTGGAGTTTCTATTCGGGCAAGTTAATTCGGACTTTGGACGGACACCAAAACGGCGTGTTCTCGGTGGTTTTTAGTCCCGATAGCCAGGCCGTGGCCAGTGTCGGTAAGGACAAAACTTTGAAGTTGTGGCAAGTCGAAGGCGGGGCAGAGTTGGAAACTCTCAAGGGGGTTTTTGACGAGGTGCAGTCGGTGGCTTTCAGTCCCGATCGAGAAACTTTGGCGATCGGCAGCAGCGACGGTAAGATCAACCTGTGGAACTGGCAGACTGGGGAATTTAAAGAAACTCTTTGGGGTCATTCCGAGGCGGTTTGGTCTCTGGCCATCAGCCCGGACGGTCAAACTCTCGCCAGCGGTAGTTGGGACAAGACGGTGAAGCTGTGGGATATCAGCCCCAATAATCACTCCGGGCAGCCCAACGGTTCTCTGCTACGGACTTTAATCGGCCATTCCGACAAGGTTAAGTCCTTGGCTTTCAGTCCCGACGGAGACAAGCTTGCCAGCGCCGATTTGAGCGGCACTATTAAGCTGTGGCGGATGAGTCCCGGCGAGCGGTGGCAGATGAGTCCCGCCGACACGGTGGGCACGCTGAAGGGTCATTCTACCTGGGTGGATTTGGCTTTTAATCCTCAAGACAAAACTCTGATCAGTGGCAGTTTTGACCACACGATTAAGGTGTGGCGACTGTCTCCTTAATTTTTTCGATCGCCCGTTCGATCGATTTTTGAACAGCTAGGGCGATCGAACATTCAGTTAATTTATCTATCAACACTTCCGACAGTTTCAAGGCTGACGCATGGGGTGGCGAGAAACCCGGTTCCTATGAGTTTTGCTAAGGATCGCGAATTAAATAACTTACAATTTTAATTGTTATTGTGGGATGGGCGTCCCGCCCGTCCTTTTTGGACGGGCGGGACGCCCATCCCACAAACTTGTGGAAGTTATTTAATTCTCATTCCTAACAGGAACGAGAAATATAGTCAGCCACCGGGTTTCAGATGGTCAAGAGTGCGTCCAGGACTTTGCTGGCTTTTATCTTGCTTTAATCGGGGTTCCCTAAAACCTCTATTCTACGGTTGGTAATCAAAAACTGTTTGAACTGTTCCAGGAATTACGCACAGCCTCAATAGATAGTGTTTTGTAGGGGCAAACCCCCCGTGGTTGCCCGATATAGTGTTTTGTAGGGGCAAACCCCCCGTGGTTGCCCCCATACCTGGAATGATTGCGTAAGTCCTATGTTGGTACAAAAACAAATTTAAAATCTCAAATAGTCAGAATATCCCTAGAAAAGGCAGTTGCTAACTAACTCTTGTGGTAAAGTAGTTTCGGCTGTTAAAATAAAATCTATGACCGCAAATTCCGAGTTAGCAGAGCAGTATTTGTCAGCGGGCGATAGCCTTCAGAAATCAGGAAAGCTTGAGGAGGCGATCGCTCAATATCAAAAATTACTAGCCATTCAAGCGGATAGTCCGATCGCACTCAACAAGATAGCAGAAATTTATTATACGCAACAGAAATATGTAGAGGCGATAGCCTCCTGTTACCAAGCACTTCGCCAGCAATCCAATTTCGCAGTCGCCTACAAAACTATAGGGAATATCCTGCAAGCCCAAGGCAAAATAGACGCGGCAATTCGCGCCTACTCCAAGGCGATCGAATTCGATCCTAATTTTGTCGAAGCCTATGTTAACTTGGGCAGTATGTTTTACAAACAAGGTCAGCTCGATGACGCCATAACTTACTATCAAAAATCTATCGTTATTCAACCAGATTTAGCCGTCGCTTATTGGAATTTAGGCAAAAGTTTGGAAGAGCAAGGTCGAATCAATGAAGGTTTATTTTATCAAAAAAAAGCTCTAAATTTACAGCCGGAGTTAGAAGCAAGAAGCAATTCAGTAGAAAATAACACTTACTGAAGAGTAATGTTATAGTCGGAATAATTCAATCATTCACGATGCAAGCTGGATCGACATGGAAATTAACCCGAATCCGCTGGAATTGCTAACGGCTAAAGTACGAGAAACTGTTGCAGATATCCAAAACTTAGGCAACCAAATTGATGCAAAATTTGATGAAAGTGCAACTGTATTAACGGCGTGGGTACAATCAGCGCCAAGTTCAATGGTTAGTGCCGGGGCGATCGCGACTCAAGAAGCTTTTAAAATAGCACATAACATCCGTTTTGAGAACCTACCAAGAAATCTGCAATCCAAATTTGCTAGGGCTGGGGTGCGTGACGGAATGCGAGATATTCAAGAAGCAGCAAAAGTATTTGAATCAATACCCGCCCAAATTCGTGCCCAAGGCCCAGAAGCAATTCGCAACTTCTGTCAAGATAAAGATTGGAGTCACATCCAAGCACACGTCAATGGAGGCCCAAGCGAAGCTGCTAACGGGATTTTTGAATATTTTTGGGTGAATCGTGCTCGCGGTGGTACAGACATGACTGCTGCCGAATTAGCAGTCGCTAAGCAAGTTTTAGCGGATGCAGCGTTTAAAGCAGCAGTTGCGGAAATCGTGGGGGCTGCAATGAAAGGGGCGATCGCCGCAGCAGTAATTGAGTTAATATTTTCTATCTTAGAAAACTCGCTATTGTGCGTTGAAGGCAAAATTACCCAGTCAGAGTTAGTCGAACAAGTCGCCACCGCCACCGCCAAAGCTGGCATTGCTGGCGGTGTTATTACTGGCATTCTGTTAACACTGTGCATGATATTTCCCCCCATTGCTGCGCTTTTAGGTGCCGCCGCGATGCCCTTAGCAGTTGCAGGTATTGGTTTTATGGGAATTCGCGCCTGGGAAATCTTTTGTCACGGCGATCGACTATTTGGTATTACGGAACAAACACAAAAATTTCTGGGGATGACTGAACAGTTGACAGTTGACAGTTGACAGTTGACAGTTGACTGTTATGATACCCGAATCAAACCGTTTATGAAGCGCGGATTGAAGGCTCTATTCATGATAGTTATTTATGTCCGCGCTTTGGGGTGGCGGTTGCTTGTAGCATCATTTTCAAATGATATCAATTCCGGTTATATCGGAATATTAAACCACAGAGGGCACAGAGGACACAGAGAAAGAGAAGAGAGAGGGATAATGATTCCGATGTCAACGGATTTGATATGATTGGGAAATATAAATAGTATGGATTCAGTAGAAAAAACTCAAGATCAGCAGCATCCGCAATACAAGCGCGATCGAGCCAGTGTCAATACTTTATTAGCAGGAGAAGCAACCGACTACAATTTATCGGAATTAGCAAGATTAATAATTCGCTACCGAGGCTTTCCCGGCGCTAGAGATATTCAATCAGACTTAAAAAAAGTCCTGCAAAAATGGAATCATACCGAAGAAACTCTTTATGAACAAACCCGTAAAATTCACACTAAAGGTGAAGTTTACAGGAAACAAAAAAGCGATCAAGAAGATTGGCTTTAATCTCAAATCTGCAACTTCCAGAAAGAGCCTGGAAGTTGCAGTCAACAGTCAACAGTCAACTGTCAACTGTTAACTATTTTCAAACCATCTCTGGCGAAACTTGCATTGCCGGCTGCGGCTGGAACTGGAACAGCGAATAAACCACATTGCGGCGGATATCCGTCATCATGTCCAAAAACAGCTCGTAACCTTCAGTTTTGTACTCGATTAACGGGTCTTTCTGCCCGTAACCGCGCAGCCCTACAGACTCGCGCAAAGCATCCATTTGTTGCAAGTGTTCCCGCCACAAAGTATCAATTTGCTGCAAAATAAAGAACCGTTCCGCATCTCGCATCAATTCAGCTCGGATTGCATTAACTTCCGCTTCTTTCATGTCGTAAGCGTTGCGGACTTGTTCGTGCAAGAAAGTTTTAATTTCCTCAACGGACAAATCTTCTAGCTGATCCGGTGTCATGTCAGCCAGCAGATAAACAAATTCCTTCACCTTGCTAACAAGTTTGTCGAGTTCCCATTCTTCCGAAGGTAAATCGGGATTGATGTATGCTCCCACGATGTCGTCCATCGTCTGTTCGGCATACCTAATTACCTGTTCTTTGGAGTCCAAACCTTCCAATACTCGGCGACGTTCGGCATAGATTGCTCGACGCTGATTGTTCATCACTTCGTCGTATTCAAATACCTGCTTGCGGATATCGTAATAGTAGGTTTCGACTTTTTTCTGAGCGCCTTCGAGGGAACGAGTCAGCATTCCCGATTCGATCGGCATATCTTCCTCAACACCGAAAGCCTTCATCAAACCGGCCACCCGTTCGCCGCCGAAAATCCTGAGCAAATTGTCTTCCAAACTCAAGAAAAACCGCGTTGAACCCGGGTCTCCTTGGCGTCCCGCCCGACCGCGCAACTGATTGTCGATCCGGCGCGATTCGTGGCGTTCGGTACCGATGACGTGCAAGCCTCCCAACTGCACGACTTCATCGTGTTCGGTGCTGGTAAAAGCATCGTATTCGCTGCGAGTTAAATTGTAAGCTTCCCGCAATTTTTGAATTACCGGGTCTTTTGTCGGCGCTTTTTCCGAAGCTATAGCCACGATATCATCGGCTTGCAATTCCGTGAGCGATCGCGCGCCGTACTCCTTCACCGCCAATTCCACCGCCGCCACGAGCATTTGTTCGGCATTTTTCGATAGCTGCGTCGGGAAAATCTGCGCCGAAGCTTTCCAAGACTTTACCTTTTTCTTAGTCGGATCAAAACCTTGAGGTGCGGGGCGGCCACCCATACCAGGCACTTGCACCAGTGAAAACCCGTCGTCATCTTCGGGTTGCACGATCCGGGGCATAAAATACTCCCGCAACTTCAGGCGCGCCATGTACTCAGAATTACCGCCCAAAATAATATCAGTACCGCGTCCCGCCATGTTTGTGGCGATCGTCACAGCACCCTTGCGTCCGGCTTGAGCGATAATTTCAGATTCCCGCTCCACATTTTCCGGTTTAGCATTAAGCAAATTGTGAGGAATTTTCCTCTCCAGCAGCAGCCGCGACAGCAACTCCGACTTTTCTACGCTTGTCGTGCCCACCAGCACCGGCCGACCCACCTCGTGCATTTCCGCGCATTCTTGGGAGATAGCATTCCACTTCCCAGCCTCCGCCTTGTAAACCATATCCGAAAGGTCTGTGCGGCTGGTAATCCGGTTAGTGGGAATCAGCGTCACTTCCAGTTTGTAAATCTTCTCAAACTCGGTCTCTTCAGTCTTCGCCGTCCCAGTCATCCCCGACAGCTTCGGATAAAGCAAAAAGAAATTCTGATAAGTAATCGTCGCCAGCGTCTGAGTTTCCGGCTGAATTTCCGCCCGTTCCTTGGCTTCGATCGCCTGGTGCAAACCGTCACTCCAGCGCCGTCCCGGCATCACCCGGCCGGTAAACTCATCCACAATCACGACTTCGCGATCGGGAGTGACGATGTAGTTAATATCCTTAATAAACAATTCCTTGGCCTTAATCGCATTAAAAATGTAATGCGCCCAAGGGTCAGCCGGGTCGTACAAATCCGTAACGCCCAACAACCGCTCAGCTTCACCAAAGCCTTCATCGGTCAATAGCACATTCCGAGCCTTTTCGTCAACCTCGTAATGTTCTTCATTTTCCTTTCTCAGAGCCGCAGCTACCTCAGCCGCCCGTATATACTTCTCACTGGGGCGTTCCACCTGGCCGGAAATAATTAAAGGCGTCCGTGCTTCATCAATCAGCACCGAGTCAACCTCGTCAATCACGCAGAAATTAAAAGGACGCTGCACTACATCTTCCATGACAGTAGCCATGTTGTCGCGCAAATAATCAAAGCCGACTTCGCTGTTCGTGGCGTAGGTAATATCGCAGCTATAATTTTTCTTTCGTTCCACCTGATCCATGCCCTGCTGAATCAGTCCCACAGTCAATCCCAGGAAGCGGTGCACTTGTCCCATCCATTCCGCGTCCCGTCTTGCGAGATAATCGTTGACGGTGATGATGTGTACGCCTTTACCGTTGAGGGCGTTGAGGTAAGCCGGCAGCGTCGCCACCAGAGTTTTGCCTTCACCGGTTTTCATTTCGGCAATTTGGCCTTTGTGCAGGATAATGCCGCCGAGGAGTTGGACATCAAAGTGGCGCATTCCTAAAACCCGTTGTCCCGCTTCCCGCACCACTGCAAAAGCCTCGGGCAAGATTTCGTCTAGGATCTCTTTCTCTTCGTTGAGAGATTTAGCTTTTGCCAGACGTTCTTTAAACTCCGCTGTTTTGCCTCTGAGGCCGTCGTCTGAGAGTGCGCGGAAGTCTTCTTCCAAAATATTGATATCAGCTACCCAAGGCTGAAATTTTCTCAGTTTGCGCGCGTTGGGATCGCCTAGCAGATTTTTAAACATGGCAGGAGAGGCAGATTTTTAATAATTTAGCTATTAGCTTTCAGGGTTACGGGCTGTAGTGTTAGCCACAACATATACCCTCCCCGATTGTAGCAACCATTGACCCTCCTGGGCCGTCGCTGCGGTCGATCGCTCGATTTTGGATTTTAGATTTTAGATTTTAGATTGAAGTTGGTGAAGGTGGGTAGCGATCGCCACTCAGGTATCGGCGCTTATTGACAATTGCAGAGCATAACAGGCAAGATGCCTGTTCCACAATAGATTAATGTGTTTGTTGGATTAATTTCAGCAACAGGCAAGATGCCTGTTCCACAAGAAATCAATGTTTTTGTTGGATTAATTTTAGCAACAGGCAAGATGCCTGTTCCACAAGAGATTAATGTTTTTGTGGGGAGTAGGGGTTGGGCCGAAGAGCCCGCCCCGACGATCGCCCTTATTGAAAATGCTCTCACATCTCAGGCCAGATTAATCCTAGTTTTAAACAGGCCTGGGCACTTCGTAAGTCAAAAAGTCATAGGCCATTTTCGTATTCGGAAAAATTGCCTGCGCTTCCTTGAGCAAATCATCCAGGACGATCGCATTTCCGGGAGCGTAACGCGGGCTAAAATGCGTCATAATTAACTGTTTCGCCCCAGCGATCAAAGCCACTTGAGCCGCCATTGTCGAAGTTGAATGCAGGCGATCGAAGGCCATTTGAGCATCTTGATGAGCAAAAGTAGCTTCATGAACCAACAAATCAGCATCCTTCGCCAATTCCACCGCCCCGTCACAAAAAACCGTGTCGGTACAGTAAACAAACTTCCGCCCGACTTGATCCGGGCCACAAAAATCAGTACCTTTAAACTGTCGCCCGTCCTCTAACTTTACCGTCTTTCCTTGTTTTAACTCGCCGTAAATTGGCCCGGAAGGAATGCCCGCAGCCTTCGCTTTTTCTACATCAAAATGTCCCGCACGATCTTTCTCAGTTACTCGATAACCAAAAGCAGTAACTCTGTGCTTCAAAGGGCCGCAGCTAACAATATATTCGTCATCTTCATAGATGACTCCCTCGTGAATTTTGTGTACCTTAACCGGGTAAGAAAAATGAGTTTGAGAATAGCGAACGCCAGCTTGCAAATATTCTTCAAGTCCCGGAGGCCCGTAAAGATCGATGCGCTTGACATTCCCCGCCAAACCGCAGCTAGCCAGCAAACCCATTAAGCCGAAAATATGGTCGCCGTGCAGGTGAGTGATGAAAATGCGGCTCAGTTGGCTGACTTTGAGATCGCTGCGGAGAAACTGGTGCTGAGTTCCTTCGCCGCAGTCAAACAGCCAGAGTTCCGCTCGCTGGGGCAAGCGGAGGGCGATGCTGGAAACGTTGCGCGATCGCGTGGGTACGCCGGAGCTAGTTCCGAGAAATGTAATCTGCAAGAGTCAAATCACCTCAATTAAGTCTGAAAAAATATGTTACATATATCCAGAGTGCGGCTGATCCGACATACAGGAAATAGTCGCAGCCAGGAACCGGGATAAATCGCTGTTCCTGCGAACATCTAGTTGCTAAAATCATTTTCGACAAGCGCACAGAGTGCCAAACCCAATTCTAACGTTTTCTTTCTTCCGTTCCCCTTCCTTTTTCCCTTGCCTTCCCTTCCCTTAAAAATTCTTAAACTCATACAGCACAGGAGGAAAATTTTCAAATGCAGTCAGGAGTATTTTTGGGTTCCGTTTTTTCGACATTAAAAAAACGCTACTTTTGGATTTCGCTGTTGTTTTGGCTGGTAATGGTAGCCCCAGCACAGGCCGCGCTGATCTTGCGAGTTGCGGTACAAGACGGGGCAAGTCAGATAAAAATCGGCAGTTCTACAAAGGCTGCAATCCGCGACGGTAGCGGGCGCAATTTGGGCGAACTGCCGGCAAACAGTTCTCAGTCGGCTCAATTTCGATCGGGAACAGTGGCGATCGGTCGCTGGGCCGCCAACCAAGTTTGGATCGAGCCGACGGGGAACGGTTATGTCTGGATTGGCGATCGTTGGTATCGGGGACGCACGCTTCTAGTTCCCCAAAAAGGAGGCTTGACTGCCATCAACTACGTCGATATCGAACAATATCTCTACAGCGTTCTCGGCGCCGAGATGAGTGGCAATTGGCCTCAAGAGGCTTTGAAAGCCCAAGCAGTCGCCGCCCGTTCCTACGCTATCCACCAGCGCCTCAAAAGCGAAACCGACCTTTACGACGTGGACAGCACTCAGTATTCCCAAGTTTACAAAGGACTGCAAACAGAATCTTCTGGCACTTATTCCGCAGTCGATGCAACCGCCGGTCAAGTTCTGGCCTACAACGGTCAGATTATTTTAGCCGCTTTCCACTCTGCCTCTGGGGGACATACTGAAAATGTCGAGGATGTTTGGACGGAACCTCTGCCTTACCTGCGTGCTGTTCCTGACTTCGACCAAGGGGCCCCGGTTTACCAATGGAAAGAAAATTTTTCCCGGGCTCAAATCAGCAATAGGATTTCTGGCGTGGGTAATGTGATCTCGATGAAGCCAGAACGCACTACCGCTCACGGCAGCGTTTTGAAGATGAAAGTAGTTGGAGATGGCGGTTCTAGGGTCATGACTGGCGCAGATTTACGCCGGGTTCTAAATTTGAGGAGTACCCGCTTTACCGTGATTCCTCAGTACGGAGGCGGCCGGAACCCAGGGAACAGCGGCCAAGCTCCTACCGGTTTTCAAGTTGCTGGCAAAGGTTTCGGCCATGCTGTAGGAATGAGTCAGTGGGGGGCATACAATTTGGCCAGGCAGGGATACGGCTACCAGCAGATTTTGCTGCACTATTACCGAGGTGCTACTTTGGCTAGAATTGCAGTCCAGTAACTGCTGGGAGTGGGCAAAAAAGAAGTTCGGCAACGGATTATGTAACGGATGTAACGGATGTCAGGAAGAAGGAAGAAGGAAGAAGGAAGAAGGAAGAAGGAAGAAGGAAGAACGGAAAAACAACTATTCCTGTATCTCTGACTTCCGTGTCCTGAATACAAGGAATTGGGAACTTGTACGGCCCTTCGACTACGCTCGGGAACCGCGTAGTGGCAGGCCAGAAACCGCGTAGCCGAAGTATTGGAAATTGGGAATTGGGAATGACTAATGACTAATGACTAATGACTAATGACTAATGACTAATGACTAATGACTAATGACTAATGACTAAGCTGTCACGCATTTAAATTGCATATTCAGGGCGGGCGAGACGCCCACCCCACAAGAATTAGATTGTTTTTTGACATTCTATTTAAATGCACAACAGCTTAATGACTAATGACTAATGACTAATGACTAATGACTAATGACTAACTACATTAAGGATTGCTATGCAAAAGTGGGAGTATTTATTTGTGGATGCGAATATGTATCCTTTTGGAAACAAGCTGATTAGTTTATATGTAAACGGTGAAGAACAGCGAGATTGGAAACAAGGCTCGCTGCATCTATTTGTCAATCATTTGGGGGAGGAAGGATGGGAACTTGTGGCTCTGGATCATGACTCGAAGTATGACCAAAATTGTTTAATTTTTAAACGCCCTAAGCTTATTTAATAAAAATTAGAGTAGGAAAAATTATGAGATCAATAAAATTTGATATTTCCCACAATTATTAGCAATGAGATCAAAGCCCGTTCCCCAACAAAGATATTTTATTGTGGAACAGGCATCCTGTCTATTCTTGAAAATGGTGCAAAATTTTAGCAACCTAACTTAACAACAAACAACGGTTTTTTTCATTAGTATTACAAGTTTTCGGATCGATCGAGCCTGCGCTGCCATTCGGCATCTATTTTGGCTGACTGTTCTAGTTCTTGTTGGGTTAATTCTGTTTCTGTTGTATAAGCTAAGTCTTCTCCAGTCAGAACGTTTTCTGCTGCAAATTTTCGGGCGTAGGCCAGTTTTTTGAGCAAGCTGTCATCAGGTTCGTTTAATAACATTGCTCGCTGCTGACGCTCTTGATTGCGGGCTTCTATCCGGCTATTTTTCCACTGAATCCAGAAGTAGCGAATTAAAGGAATTGCGAGAAATCCGACGCCGTAAATTAGGAGCATGGGATAAACAGCGCTGACGAAACCGATAAATTCACCTACGAGCGCACTATTAGTTAATAGATTCCCCAAAACTAACGCACCGACAAGATTGACGGCTCCTAACCCTGCTGCGAGCATGATTTGGCCGGAACTGGCGTTGCTGAAACGCCACAGCATTTCTCGCAAATAAGCTGCTACTGGTTCAGAATTTCTCTCGGTGGCTGTGGTTTGCAATTGCGGAAAATGGTAGACTATTTGCCCTTCGGGACTGACTTCGGGGCGGCCGTCAAAACGGGCGAGAGCCGGTAGCATATATTCTTCGTATTCTCGGGTGTATCCTTGTCCGAGATTGTCTAGATATGGAGCAATTTGTTCGGCGGCGACGGCGCCTCGGTTGTTGCGAATTGCGGCGGCAATATCGCTCCACTTGCGCTCTTCTAGATTGTGATTGGGATTGCCGTCTCCAAAGAGAAAGGAGAAAACTGCTTCCAGAAAACTCATCTCGGGTTTTTGGCCAGTTAAGCGCGATCGCTGCTGGTAGTATGGTTGGTCATGGTTCCAGTAAAATATCCAGACTAAATCGTTCCAGAAGTAGGGAAAAAAGGAAAAGCTGCCGCCTCTGCCGCCCCCGCCGCCACCGTCTCCTCCTCCCCCGTTATTGCTGTCGCTGCTGGAGAGTAAACTGGAGATTAAAATAGTGATAGCAACAAAAATTAAGAGGATGGAAGCTACCAGCACTATGCCAAAAGATATCCGAATCAGGTAAAATAAAACCCGCCAGATTTTTTGCCACCATTCCTGCAACTGCAAGCGCAAGAATTTGTTTCGCAAAATATCTCGAAAGTTCTTGGGAAATAGGTAGGCAATGTCGCCGGATTCTGCTACTTGCAGGTTGCCACCTGCTTCGGAGGCGAGGGTTAACAGTTCTCGCTGGGCAAAATTGACATCTAATCCAGCTTTTGCCGCCACGTCTCCAACCGTAACGCGGTAGCCAAGTTGTTCGACGGCTTGCATAATGGTGGGATTCGGAGCCATAGGTTTCTCTCTGTGAAAATTACCCGGTTATTTTTATTATATATTGCGGGAATTCGAGCTGGTTTTGGCGATCGGCTTGCTGATTTTTTTTGAGGCTGCCCTTGACTTTGGGGCAAAATATTGCTAGTGTTTTGCCGAATAACTTTTAAGTATGGGCTGAAGTCGAATAGCTTAATAAAACTTTGTGATTGACTTTCTCCTCGGCATTTGCTTTTGCTTGTTTGCTCTGAGAGTCAACGAGGAGGGATTATGGGTACAGTTAGTAAGGTACGGTGTGCGATCGCCCGTTGGCGGAGCCCTCGAACCGGATCGCCTCTGCACCCTCCTGCAGAACTTTTCCCTTCGGCGCGGGTTTTTGTAAGTTTTGTGTAGAGTGCCAGAGATATGTTAAAGAAATCTAGTTTTTTTGCAAGTCTTGCAAGACTTCTATAAAATAGATAGAGCTTGCGCGGGTGTTAAACCCAAGGGCGTGTTTTAAGGTTCGCAGGTGCGATCGACTAAACTTTTTAGCGCCCTCAACACAACGGCCCACTACAACAGTGGCGCAATTATTAATAGCAAAACTTTACAGGCTAATTTTTCTGATTAGCCACTAACCAAAGAATCGCATATGCCAAGAACTCAACGCAACGATAACTTTATTGACAAAAGTTTCACGGTAATGGCTGATATCATCCTCAAGATTATGCCAGCCAAAAAGCAGGCGAAGGAAGCTTTTGCTTATTACCGGGATGGTATGTCAGCTCAAGCAGATGGCGAATACGCTGAAGCCCTGGACAATTATCATGAAGCGCTGAAGCTGGAGGAAGATCCTTACGATCGCAGTTATGTCTTGTACAATATGGGGCTGATCCATACTAGCAACGGCGAACACGATAAAGCTTTGGAATATTACAGCGAGGCTTTGGATCTCAATCCGAGAATGCCACAAGCACTGAATAATATTGCTGTAATTTACCACTATCAAGGGGAAAAGGAAAAGGAAGCTGGCAATATTGAAGGGGCGGAAGGGCTGTTTGATAAAGCTGCGGATTATTGGAAAGAGGCTATTCGCTTGGCCCCAAACAATTACATTGAGGTACAAAATTGGCTGAAGACGACAGGCCGATCGCAAATTGATGTGTATTTTTAACTAGGATGGGCATGGGGCACGGGGCATGGGGCATAGTTAGTAGTTAATAGTTGGTAGTTAAGCTGTCGCGCATTTAAACTGTATATTCAGGGCGGGCGGGACGCCCAACCCCTACTCCCCACAAGACTTTAAATTTTTGTGACATACAATTTAAAGGCAGAACAGCTTAGTCGTTTCTCTAATAGCAAATAACCAATTCCCTATGTCCAATGCCCAATGCCCAATGCCCAATGCCCATTTCCCAATTCCCCATTCCCGATTTTTATGATTGACAGAGAAGAAGTTCGGAAAGTAGCGAATTTAGCGAGATTGGAATTAACGCCGGAAGAAGAAGAGCAGTTTACTGGTCAACTTAACGGTATTTTGGATTATTTCGAGCAGTTGAGTGAACTAGATACGAGTAAGGTACAGCCGACTACGCGGGCGATCGATGTTAGTAATGTAATGCGATCGGACGATTTGCAACCTTTTGCTAAGGGAGAAAGTATTTTGGAGGGAGCTCCCGATCGCGATGGGGAGTTTTTTAAAGTGCCTAAGATTATGTAGGGTTCTCCCTACGCACATAACTGAGGAAAATCTATGCAGGGGCGGGCTAGCAATGCCTACCCCACAACCAGATTAAATTAACTGTCTAACAGGTAATAAGTAAGCCCGGTAGAAGCCACCCCACAAGTCGATTAAACTGATAGAAGTCTAAAACAATCTCACTCATAGGGATAAATCTGTAAAGTTAATTCTTGGGGTGACAAATAGTCATGTACGTATTAATTGGTGGAGCAGGAATGATGGGGCTGGGTTTAGCCCAGCAGCTATTAACACTCGGTCATACGGTTGCAATCCTCGATGCCGACCCGCTTGCTTGTCGCTTTGCTCGTGAAAAAATCGGAGTGATGGCATTTGAAGGCAGTGCGGTGAGTACAACGGTTCTTCTGGAAGCGGGAATTAAACAAGCAAACGCAGTCGTTGCAGCACTCAGAGATGATGCACTCAATTTAGCGCTGATCACCCTATCTAGGAGCTATGGCATTTCGCATATTGTGGTGCGAATGCGCGATCGCGAATTCCTAGAAGCCTATCGACTTGCCGGAGCAAGTCATATCATCAGCACTATTGATTTGGCAGTTGCATCAATGGCGAATGCGATTGAATATCCCCAAATCGAGTCGATGATGCACTTTGAACACGGGCAAGTCGAGGTACTAAAGCTGCCAGTTCCAGGCGATTGCAAGGTGGCAGGTCACACCGTTGCTCAAATTGCTCAAGACCCTCGTTTTCCAAAAGGTTCGCTGATTATTGGTTATCAATGCCATGCCTGCGCCAATCTGGAGATTCCGAACGGCAATACTGTTCTGGAAGCAGGCTCTACAATCCTGGTCGTCACCCGTCCAGAGCTAGTTCACCAGATGATTGATTACCTCGGCATTCGCGCTAGTCATCTGCCAACGTTAGAAGTTTCTCATCCAAATCTTTGATGTAAGGATGAACCAGATCCTCTGGGACAATTCGCTTGCGGAGGGCATCGCTAACTGCTCCTTTTTCTGCTAGAAGCAATCGCCGTCGAATCGTATCTAGCCCGCTGCGATCGCCCTGTACTTGCCCGGCCCGATGTTGATTGTAAAGATCGCGCAGGACTCGCTCAGAGTGTGCTACTCGTGCTTGATATGATGCCCATAACTCTTCGTAAACTGCCTTCGGCAACACACCAGATTTCAGCAAACTATCTAGCTCATCTTGAGCCGCTTTGGAAGCAATCAACTGAATCTGTAACTGCCCCGCTTCCTGCATTACATCAGAAACACGGCTAATTTTTAGTCGTTTTACTAGCCAGGGTAAACTTAATCCCTGTCCTACCAGGGAGAATAAAACAGCACCGAAAACCAGGGCAATGATGTTATCTCGTCCTGTCAAGGCCAGGGGAATACTAAGCGCCAGTGCCATCGAGAGTGAGCCTTTGATGTTTCCCAGAAACAGAACGTGCTGCCAGCGCAGGGGAATCGGACGATCGAACCACCGCAGCGCCGCTAACAACAGATATACCGAGAGAATCCGTCCCAGTTGATACGCCAAAATAACGAACAGAATGGATGGCAAAATTCTCCACAGCGTCAGCGGGTTAATCTCAATGCCGATCAGCAGAAAAATAAATGTATTGACCCCAAAACCAGCGTACTCCCAGAAGCTGAGTAGCGTAATTCGATCCGAGGCTGACGTACTGCGAGAAAGCCCTAGATTGCCAAAAATAAGTCCGGCGATAACCACAGCCACCGCACCGGATACCCCCAAAAATTGCCCGATTTGGAATGTTCCTAACGCCAGCGCAACTGTCAGCAAGAGACTACTCAACGGGTCATTTAATCGAACAAATATCGGCAGACTCAAGTAACCTAAGATGACACCCACGAGTCCTCCACCCAAGGCAACCACGAGCAGTTCCTTAAGTCCTCCCAGGACAGTAAGAGAACCTGTAGCATAAACGACTAGAATCAAATTGAATGAAACCAGGGCAGCCGCATCATTGAACAGAGTTTCTCCCTCAACAATGGTGGACAATCGAGAAGGCACACGGATCTCTTTAAAAACCGCGATCATTGAGACTGTATCAGTGTTTGCCAGAATTACTCCGATCAGCAACGCCGGAATCCAGTCTAGCCCTAGCCCAAATTTAACCAGAATAGCGATAATTGCTGAGGAAAAGATCGAGCCTGGGCCCGCCAGCAGGGCGATCGGCTTAAAGGTGCTGCGGAGACGGCTGATATCCGTATTGATAGCTGCTTCAAAAATAAGAATGGGTAGGAAAAGATTTAATACTAAAGAGGGGTCTAAACCAATTCGACGCGACAATACCTCCGTAATTGGCAAGCCTGCTAACACTAAGCCCGTTACATAGGGAATTCGCAACCGTTGGGTTACGAGTGCAACAAAAGTTGCAATCAGCAGCAGAACGATCAAGATGATGACCAATTCAGGAATGGTTCCTGCCGTTTGGCTATTTGTAGCAGGATCGCTGCCCAAGGGAGGTGCTTGCGCTACAATCGACTCGATCGCCGATACTCCTGTCATAAAATCGTTTTCCTCAAAGAAATTGACAGATTAACTACGGTTTTAGTCTACACGAGATGGTTCACTCTGCTGTAGAGGTAACTGCAATGTATGTCGTGTATTTTGATGAATGCCGATCGAGCTGAAACAGGATTTCTGGGTTGGTTGGGCGATCGGATCGTTTTTAGAGTGCAATTTTTTTGGTATATCTGGATGATTTCCAAATCCTTACAGGATGCTAATTGCTCTTAATTGTGATGGTTTTTAATTTTTTTTTACAGTCTCTTCTGAAGTGTTGCCGACCCGATGGCGGTTGCCGCTAAGGATCGCGAATTAAATAACTTACAATTTTAATTGTTATTGTGGGATGGGCGTCCCGCCCGTCCAAAAAGGACGGGCGGGACGCCCATCCCACTTTCAAGAGTGGAAGTTATTTAATTCTCATTCCTAAAGCGGGTACTGGAAGTTGTCGATCCATCTGTAAGGAGTAGGAGAGCGATCGCCCAAAATCATCGACCTTCCAATATTTGATTGGGTTTTGGACGTTCTGATTGGCGGGAATAAATTCCTCAAAGGTAATCGTCTTTTCTGACCTTGAATTTAGGTAGCATCACAGACACGCCACGTCAGAATCTCCCAACGTTTAAGGACAGGTTCAGCAATCACGATCTCATTTTCTCTTGCCTCCATCACGATCAAATAATCTCCCTGGTTAAATCTGTTATTGTAAATTCTTGCTTGTTCTTCGGGCACCAACCATCCTTGAAGTGCGCCATATAGACCGCCAGCAGTTGCAGCAATCCCACTTCCAAAGAAAGTTGCTAAAATGCTTTCCACCGCTACTGCTTGACCAATACCGGGAATTAGCAGGCTGCTGAGTCCAACAATTAAGGCTACTGAACCTAGTCGTAGGCTGCCTAATATAGCGCCTACTTGTGCGCCGGCTGCTCTTGTGATTAAAATTTGCTGCACCCCCAGAGAGTCCAAATCATCATGGTCAGAAGGTTGAGCAATCACAGAAATTTTGTGCATGGGGAAGCCCCTGCTTTTTAGCTCAACTAGCGCCTGCTCTGCGTTTTGATGATTAGTAAATAGGCCGCTAGCACGTTTGAGATTTTGGGAATTCATGATAAATATTCAATATTCAACGCTACAAAAGTGGTAAATAGTGTGTAAAGCTGCTCTGAATGGCCGCATCACAAAAACCACTTAGTTCAGAGGTGCAAAACGCTTTAGCAAAGCTGACAAAGGAATCATTGGCAGTCCGAATCCAATACAAATTAAGCCTTGGATTGTGTTCAAAGCTTCTGTGTTGAATAACTGATTCATAATGCCCCATTGGCTAAACAGGAATTGGAGAATGAAAATAGCCCCAATGCCGATCGCCACAGCATAGCCAACTGATTCATCTTTACCGCGCAGTTTGGCGACGATCGCCGGAACGAAGCGACTGATACTTAACAGGTAAAAAGCTTCTGCCGCAACCAATGCTTGAATTGCCATCGTCCGGGCTAGAGCTTCATTGCCTGTGGTTTGGACGATCCATTCAAACATCCCAAAGATCGCAATCCAGTTAAATACCGAAACTGTCAGAATCCGAGCGGTCAGCCTGCGAGACAGAAGCGGTTCATTGGCAGGTCGAGGCGGCTGTTGCATGACATCGGGAGAGGGCGGCTCAAATGCCAACGGTAAGCTCAACGCAACTGAACTGACCATATTCAGCCAGAGAATTTGTACTGGCAAAATGGGTAGTGGGGTTGCCAAAAGTACGGCAATCAAGATGGTCATGGACTCTCCACCATTCACGGGCAGGATGAAGGCGATCGCCCGCAGCAGATTCTTATAAACCGTGCGCCCTTCCTTAACTGCTTTCTCGATCGAAGCTCGGAAGATAGACCTATTTCCAGGTCAGTCTCTAAAAGCCGAGCTACTTTCTCGACAGAGAGGTGATGCCAAGAGTGTTCTACTAATTTTTCTACATTGGTTGCAGTCATAACATTTCTTGTCAAGTCAAGTGCTTCTCTGTTGTTTCGTCTTGTTTCTAGCCTCATTGATGAATGTGAGGGAAAAGTGATAGACTGATTTCTGTTACTCACATTTGGATCACATTTG
This sequence comes from Microcoleus sp. T3_D1, assembly GCF_036700405.1. Classification (NCBI taxonomy): domain Bacteria; kingdom Bacillati; phylum Cyanobacteriota; class Cyanophyceae; order Oscillatoriales; family Microcoleaceae; genus Microcoleus; species Microcoleus sp. T3_D1. Next base: position 15,567 of record NZ_JAUBOV010000059.1, on the reverse strand, counting down.
CTCCCTATACTTAGGTAGAAAACCGATTAAGATAACTTATAAACTTGCCAACCTTAGTTCACGCGATTTGATTTATTGTTACCTTTTATTAAAAGGGTTGTAAAAAGCATTCCTTTTGATGGATGAACTATGGTACATTTACTTGTTGAGTTCAAATGCTCAAAGACTTCATGCTGAGGTTTATCGGCAAAATGGCGTTTCCCAACAAACAAAACAAACAAAGAATATGCAATTATTAAAGCTATTTGTGCAAGGAATCAGCGTCAGCACTGTTGCAATTTTGGGTTTAGGTGCTTGCACCCCCCCCAATACTCCACAGACAACTGTTCCATCTCCTTCTGCTCCCACAACTGCCACTGGAAATACGACTGTTCCAACCACTCCAGCGCCTGCAACCACGACCGCACAGACGCCTCAAAATCAAGACATTGACGATATTGCCGATCGCGTAGAAGATGCCTTGGACTCCGATACCACCCTCAAGCAATTCGATTTGGACGCAGACGACCGGGATAATTCGATTGTGTTAACAGGGCGCGTTCAAACGGCAGAACAAAAAGCATTGGCAGAACAAATTGCTCGGCAAACTGCACCGAATGTTTCGCTCAATAACCAAATCGTCCTTCAGTAGTTCCTCACAGTGAAGTGGCCAGAGAATTTGGCGCTTCTTGCCACTTAAAAATTTGCGCGATCGCAGTGAGGAAACCTATGGATTTGGCAACCTTATTTGGCTAGACCTTTTGCAAAAATAAATAGGACGGGCTCTCCGGCCCGTCCCACAAAAAAAAATAACTCTTGTGGGATGGGCCCCAGAGCCCGTCCCATCAATTGATGAAAAGGATTTTTGCAAGAGGTCTACTGGATGCGATCGCAATCTTGAAACAATAAACTTATTCAACGATTTCGTAACGGACTAACTGGCGAACATTTTGACGTGATAACTGGAGCTCTTGCGCGATCGCTGCCTCTATCTGGGTTGCGTCAGTCATTGGCAATTCTAATTCCAATCGCTTCAAAATGGGTTCTGCTGTTTCTACCGCAACCTGGGTTGTTCCTTGTTTTCGGTTAATCACCGCGTTGATCAGCAATATATTGACAGACACCGTTGCTTTAAGCTGAGTATCTGCCTGAAGTTTATTCTTTACTATCTGGGGTTGTTGTAATTCTTGAGCCATTAGGAAACTGGAACCAACCCAAAACGCGATCGCCACAAACGGCAATGGCACCCAAAACTCTGCGCCTGATGCTTTTAGCCAACGTTTAGTAACCTGCCACATAAATTTTTTACCCCACCCCAACCCTCCCCGATGCCTTGGGGAGGGAGTAAGAAATTCACAAATGATTTAGGATTGCTATATTTGCACTTTAGTGGAGTTACCGCTCTGCTGAAATCATACTCAAGGACGATGCGTCAAATGTTTCAGTTCGACAAGCCGAATTAAACAGAAATATGAGAATCTTACTTGTGGAGGACGACCCAAAGCAACTGATGCCACTTCAAACAGTGCTGTCTCAAGCAGGACATAGCGTGGATGGGGTAAAAGATGGAGAAACGGCACAGTGGCTGTTATCAGAAAAAGAATATGATTTGTTGATTTTGGACTGGATGTTGCCACATATCAGTGGGGTAAATCTCTGTCGTCAATATCGAGCAGCAGGGAAAACAGCGCCGATTTTGATGATCACGGCAAGAGATACCACGCCTGAAAAAGTGACCGGGTTAGACGCAGGTGCAGATGATTACCTGGTGAAACCGATCGATTTGGTTGAATTCATGGCACGAGTGCGGGCATTAAGACGGCGATCGCCCCTTTGGCAAGGAGATACGCTCAGCCTTGAGGATCTGCACCTCCACCTTGATACTCTTACTGTTGAGCGACAAGGTGCAACTGTTTCCCTCTCCAGTCGCGAGTTTCAGTTGTTGGAGTATTTTATGCGTCATCCCCGGCAAGTTTTGACTCGGAATCAGATTGAACAAGGCGTGTGGGAATGGGGGACTGAACCAGAGAGCAATGCGATTACGGTTCTAATTCGCAAACTCCGCCAACGCTTGCAGACTGTAGGATCGGCAGACTGGATTGAGAGCATTTACGGTATGGGTTATCGCCTCACTTGCCCTGAAAAGTAACGATCGTAAAGGCAAGCTGTGTTTAATCAAAGTCGTCGGAATCTGGCTCGTTGGTTCACCCTCTCAATGGGAAGCATTCTTGTGCTGTTTGCAGGAGTGATTTACCAGATTGAGGTAAAAGATAAACTAGAGGCGCTTGATCGACTGCTATATGACAAAACTAGAGTCATGGCTGCCAGCGTGCATTATGAAGTTCGCCAAAACCAGAACCAGGTCGATCTGAGTCATGTTTCTTTGTTAGGCAGTGGTTCTCATCCCCTTGCTGAAGATCTGATTTACGTGCGCTGGTATAACGCACAAGGGCGGCTAGTTCGTTTTTTTGGGAATTCTCCTCCCGATCGGTTAAATACGCCTTTTGGTTATCTCACAGTTCGATCGCCCGATCCACTTTTGGGAAAAGGAATCTGGCTGCGTCAGGTGACATTACCCGTTGAAGGTAGAAGTCGGGTACTCGGTTATCTTCAGGTTGCAACTCCCCTGACAGAAACTCAAAACAGGCTCACTGAGCTTCAGATTGTGCTAACTCTCGCTGTCCCGCTGACACTGGGCTTAATTGCCCTCACAGGTTGGTTTCTCAGCGGGCTGGCCATGCAACCGATTCGGCAAGCCTATCAGCAGCTTCAGCGCTTTACAGCCGATGCCTCTCACGAGTTGCGATCGCCCCTCTCTGCCATTCTCACTAATGCCCAGCTTGGGTTGCTCATCGCGGGTGATGATTCGCGTTACCATCCTCCCTTAGAAAACATTGTAGATAGCGCAAAATCAATGGGAGCGCTGGTGAATAATTTACTACTGTTGGCTCGTCATCAAGGGCGACTTGCGCCGGAATCGCTCAGGTTAATCAATCTCAACGAGTTGCTGAGCAATTTAGCAACCCAGTTTCTCGCACTTGCAGAAGCCCAAAATATCAAATTCACCTGCGAATCACCGGAACAACCGATTGAATTATTGGCCGATCCTGATTTGCTACGGCAAGTAGTCGAAAACTTGCTTTACAATGCCTGTAAATATACTCCTGTTGGCGGAACTGTAAAGATACGCTTAGTTCTTCATTCCCATTTGGCAGTCATTCAGATTATCGATACGGGAATCGGTATTCCAGAAGCGGACTTACCCTATATTTTCGATCGCTTCTATCGAGTAGACACCGATCGCTCGCAGGAGAGTGGAGGCTTTGGGCTGGGGTTGGCGATCGTCCAACAAATTGTCAAGGCACACAGCGGACAAATACAGGTGACGAGTGCAGTGGGCCAAGGCTCAACGTTCCAGGTTGAACTGCCGCTCAAACCTTATCACTAAGCTGCCTCAAACGAAAGAGAAGGTGCACTCTGCTGTTGACGTAACTGCAATGTATGTGGTGTATTTAGATAAATGCCAATGAAGCTGAAACAGGATTTCTGGGTGGGTTGGGCGATCGGGGCGATCGTCCTGATCTCTTGTGGGGACCAAACTACCTCACAAAGACAACAACCCGATATAAAACGTGAAATTTCACTGAGAGCAGTCCCGTTAGATAAAACAAAAGTTGTGATGGGACAAACCGTATATGTCCCTATTTACTCACATATTTATCACTACAATAGTAAGGATCAAGTCATGAATTTGTCAGCCACGCTCAGTATCCGCAATACGGATCTGACAAATTCGATTATTATTACTTCGGTGCGTTACTACGATAGTGAGGGGAAATTGATCAGGCAGGACATTAAGAGTCCAGTAGAACTCAAACCGCTTGCTTCCACAGAATTTTTTATTGCAGCCGATGATACAAGTGGAGGATCTGGTGCAAACTTTATTGTGGAGTGGGTTGCAGAAAAAACGGTTTATGAGCCTGTCATTGAAGCTGTCATGATTAGTACCTCTTCTTCTCAGGGCATTTCATTTATCAGTCCCGCTAAAGTTCTCAAGCAACACAAAAAAATGCAAAACTGATTTTAGAGGATTAAATTCTTGCTTTACAAGGTAGTTTGGGACTAGGGTAGAATGGATTGAGGGATTGCTAGCAAAAGGTTGTATTTTGCCAATAAAATGTCCCTAGGTCAATACGGTTCACATAAGACACTCATGGAGACAAAACCCTGTGAAAAACAGATCCGGCGTTGGCGAATCCTGCCCGAAGGGCTTATGCTTCGCCCAAAGATCTCTTCGGACAAAAAAACATTAACTTAACCGTATTACTCTATAGACAATGTGCTGTTTGTTATACTTATTTTGGGGAATATTATTCATAAGTGCTACCTTTTAAAAGACATCGATCTGTAGGTAAAAAATCGGGGAAAACCACTTATATTTAAAGACTTAATAATACTTTGCGGCAGCGAAGTTTTCGTTTGGTTCGTAAAACCTCGTCTTTCTCACAAAAACTGCAAAACTATATTAGGGCAATTTTTAACTTTGTACATCACTATAATTATTGCATAAGAAAACGATATCATTACTGTGGATGACTACCCAACTTTTTTCTGTTAAGATTAGAGAGCTTGAGGGTGAATACTAAAAATATAAATGAGGACTTAGGGTATGCAAAAGCGACAATTGGGAACATCACAAATTCAGATTACCCCGATAATTATGGGGACTTGGCAAGCTGGGAAGCGGATGTGGGTGGGAATTGAGGATGCTGAAACTGTCAAAGCAATGCGCGCGGCTTTTGAGGCAGGTATTACCACCTTTGATACGGCTGAGGTTTACGGAGAAGGGCATTCGGAACAAATTATCGGTCAAGCACTTTCAGATGTGCGATCGCAAGTAGTTTATGCTAGCAAAGTTTTCGCCAACCACCTGAAACCTGATTTGTTAATCGAAGCCTGCGATCGATCGCTAAAAAACCTCAACACCGATTATATCGACCTTTACCAAATCCACTGGCCCGCTGGCAGTTGGAATTCCGAGTTAGTGCCAATTGCAGAAACAATGGACGCCCTGAACAAGTTAAAAGAACAGGGAAAAATTCGGGCGATCGGCGTTTCCAACTTCTCCCGCGCCCAAATAGAAGAAGCCGCCCAATACGGACGCATCGACAGCTTGCAACCGCCATATTCTCTGTTTTGGCGCTGGGTAGAAAAAGATGCGATGTCCTATTGTGTGGACAATCATATCTCCATCCTTGCCTATTCATCTCTAGCTCAAGGAATATTGACAGGTAAATTCGGGCCAGAACACAAGTTTGAAGAAGGCGACCACCGCGCCAAAAATAAGCTGTTCATCAAAGAAAATTACGACCGAGTGCAAACAGCATTAAATCAACTCAGGCCAATTGCCGATCGCCACCAGATAAGCTTGGGCAACTTAGCTTTAGCTTGGTTGATTTCCCAGCCACAAACAAATGCAATTGTCGGCGCGCGCGACGGGGAACAAGCAGCCGAAAATGCTAAAGCTGCTGAGGTAAAACTGAGTGAAGAGGAATTAAAAGAAATTGACGCGATCGGGCGAACAGTCACCGATCATTTAGACGATAATCCGGTAATGTGGAACTTCTAAAACAGAACTGACGCAAGTGGCATATATAGTAAGGTATCCCGGAACTCACGCCCCGATCACCATTCTCGCTTAACGGGCTAGAAGCCCGTTCCACAAAGAGTGAATTTCTTGTGGAATGGGCTTCTAGCCCGTTCTTAAAAAGCTAATGAGGTATAATATCTACTGCGCTGTGGAAATATTCAAAAAGTTAAAATCAAAAATCAAAAATCCGCAATCTAAAATCGAATGAGTTACTGCCTAAACCCCAACTGTTCCAAGCCACAAAACCCTCCCGCAGCCAAAATTTGCCGAAATTGCCGTTCAAAACTGATGCTGCGCGATCGCTACCGGGCTATAAAGGCGATCGGACAAGGCGGTTTTGGTAGAACATTCCTCGCCGTTGACGAAGACAAACCCTCAAAACCTCGCTGCGTCATCAAACAATTTTTACCCGCAGAAACCCAACTAATCCCATCAGCAAGCAATCGCAACAGCAAAAAAGCAGCCGAACTTTTTGAACACGAAGCAATGCGATTAGACGAATTGGGCAAACACCCCCAAATTCCCGAACTATTAGCCTACTCCATCCAAGACAGCAGACAATATGTAGTCCAAGAATTTATCGACGGGCAAAATTTAGCACAAATTGTAGAAACAGAAGGTAGATTTACCGAAAATCAAATTCAAGACTTACTCAATAGCTTATTACCCGTCCTTCACTTCATCCATTCCCACAACGTTATTCACCGAGACATCAAACCCGGAAACATCATCCGCCGCGCCGACAAACAATTAGTTTTAGTAGACTTTGGCGCTGCCAAAATTGCCACAGGTACAGCCTTACTCAAAACAGGAACCAGCATCGGCAGCCCCGAATACATCGCCCCCGAACAAGCTAGAGGCAAAGCATTTTTTACCAGCGATTTGTACAGTTTAGGCGTAACTTGTTTGTATTTGCTAACTCAAGTTTCCCCATTTGACCTGTTCGATCCGGGTGAAGATTCCTGGATATGGCGGCAGTATTTGGCTAACAACCCCGTGAGTGAACAACTAGGGAAAATTTTAGACAAAATGATTGCCAATGCTACCAACCGCCGCTATCAAACGGCTGTTGAAGTATTAAAAGAAATTAATCCCCAAGTTGCGATCGATCTACCAATTCCCCAAACACTTACCAAGCCAGTCAAACCCGCCCCAACACCCACCCCGTCCCAACAGCAAACTTATAACTGGCAATGTATTCACACTCTAACAGGTCACAAAAACTTAATTTACTCTGTGGCTTTCAGCCCCAACGGAGAAGTTGTAGCCAGCGGCAGCGATGACAAAACAATCAAGCTATGGCGTGTTGAAGACGGGCAAGAAATTGTCACCCTCACAGGACACGCTAACTCAGTTTATACAGTAGCTTTCAGCCCAGACGGAAAGATGCTAGCCAGCAGCAGCCAGGACAAAACAGTAAAACTTTGGCGGATGAAAGATGGACAAGAAATGCGTACTCTGATCGGTCACAGTAACTCAGTTTACGGCGCAGCTTTCAGTCCCGATGGAACTCTGATTGCTAGCAGCAGTTGGGACAAAACAATCAAGATTTGGCGCGTCAAAGACGGGCAAGAAATTCGCACCCTTGCGGGTCACACCAACTTAGTTTATTTTGTTGCTTTTAGCCCTGATGGCGAAACTATTGCTAGTTGCAGTTGGGACAGAACAATCAAGATTTGGCGCGTCACAGATGGGAAGCTAATTCGCACACTTACAGGTCATACAGACTCCGTTCGCTGCATAGCTTTCAGTCCCAATGGAGAGTTTTTGGCTAGCGGTAGCCATGACAATACTATTAAAATTTGGTGGGTCAAAGATTGGCAAGAAGTTTTAACTATCACAGGACATTCTTGGTATGTTGATTCTATTGCTTTTAGTCCTGATGGCGGGATTCTGGCTAGCAGCAGCAATCAAACTATTAAAATTTGGCGAGTGAAAGACGGTCAAGAAATTTGTAATATTGCGGGTCACAATAACTCGGTCTATTCTGTTAATTTTAGCCCGGAAGGAGAGTTTATGGCTAGCGGCAGTAGTGACAAAACTATTAAGATTTGGCAGAATACCATGTTTGTTTAATTGCCCACAATCAAAATTGTTTGTAGTCGGTGGGCGGGGGCAGGTTTATGATGTTTGTGGGTTTTAGGCGATTATTGTTGGTGAACCTGCCCCTACAGGGATTATGGTCAATTCACCGAACACGATATGATTCAACCGTTTTCCCTTTCAATTTTTTGCCGCAACTCCCGAATGACTGTACTTGTAGGGCGCTCGCGCGACATTTGCCAGCATTCCTCGACAATTTCTGATACATTAAAATTGGGAAAATAACGGCTAACTGAACTTTCGACATATCGATCGTTTTGCAAGTCGTAAATTCTGAGCTTATTTTTCTTAAACAGCCACACTTCCGGCACTTTATAAGGCAAGTAATCATCTAAATCGGTGTAGCTAGTTACGTCTACTTCGATTACTAGATCGGGCGGCGGTTCAACACCCCAAGCAATCCGATCTTTACCAAGAATTGCCGCGCAATTATCGATATAAAAACAATAATCTGGTTCAATCCCTCTTACCTCCGGCAAATCCATCGTAATTGGCGTAAACGCTTCATAATCTCGCCCCAAGTAATCTAGGAAAACCATTGCCACCATTGCAATAATATGAGATTGTTTGCCGTGTACTGGTAAAGGGGACATTAACAAAATCTCTCCGGGTCGATATTTGATGCGTGGAATCTGACGATCGCCCAATTGTGCTACAAGTGCTTGGTAATCCTGCCAGTTTCCGGGAAATTTTATAAGTGTTCCTGGGGGCAAATGAATTTTTTCTGGCGTGACAACTGCAAACATAAAACTTATACCTCCTGACTGAGGATGTGTGTTTTAAACAACTAAAAGCTATTATCACTCTATCTGCTTCACCACCTCCAATGTCAGCCCTAGCACCCCTGCAATTTCCTCATCCTTCAATCCCAACTGTCGTAATTTACCAATCATTTCAATTTTAACTTGATTCGTGCCATCTTGGTAGTCGGGAGTCGGAGGCTGACTTTTATCTGGGGTAGGAGTGGATAGTTCTGAGCAAGCATTGATATAGTTAATTGTATTGCTATTACCAAAATTAGTAGTGCGATCGCCAAAATTTATATTCAGATTTAATTGCCGTTCTAGAACAGATTCCAGATTACCTTTATCAACTGCTTCACCGAAAACATCAGATAACATTTGCAAAAGCTCGTAACCTACATCCTTAGCATGACCCGCAGTACAACCGTAACTATCTGCAATATCAGAATACTTTTTTCGATTCAGTATTCCCTCGATAATTCCGCGCTGCAAGTCATTGAGATGTTTGCCTGTCTTCGCGCTGAGCACTTTATCTACAAATTGCAAGATATGGGCAGTGTCCATCAGTAGGGGGTCGGAGAACTATAGTTAGTATAGCCGACTTTATCCGCCTTTATCCGTCTTTTTCCGCCTTGCATAGCGATTTTAGAAAGACCCGTCTTTTTCCGTCTTTTTTCGCTTTGCAGTTTTGTGCGATCGGTCTATGATGTGGAAAAGGATAAAAAGCAGCTTCGTTAGAAGAAGGGAGTGTACATCTAATCCCACTCTCCAATAGCGACCGATGGGGCTTTACTAAGTTGCGAGTTGCGATCGCACTTCTAAATTATCTTATAGGTTTTGGGCGCTCGCCTGTATTGCGAACAGAATTTCATCTACCAGTTTTCAGGCTTCTAATGTTTATCGATCGGTCAGATAGGCAGGTTTTTCCGATATTATCCCATCTTTCCGACATTTGAGCAAATTTTTCTGGAAAGTTCAGACTCAATCCGACTGCCAGGGCGTTCGGGTGTAGTTTTTGATTGGGAACGTAGTGTTTGACACTTAGATTGTTAAATATGAATCCGTAAAAGGAGATAAGTATGAAAAAATTGATTGTGGGCATGATTTCTGGAGTTGGAATTTTTGCTTCTACAATACCAGGGGTAGCTCAGAATCCACCACCTCCAAACATCCCATCTGGTATCTATGCGAGTCAAGGTCACAACTATTACTGGAATAACACCGAGAAAGCTTCGTGTCACATTGTCGGTCCTGCCCAGTTGAGGCTATTCGTTAATAGAGGTGTGCCGAGTCGAGGAAATGCACCTTTTACCCCCTATAATTTTCAAGGTGGTTGTCTATGGCCTCAAGGGCTTTATGTGCCACCAAACAACCAAGGCAAAGTGATGTACATCAACTCCCGTAAAGAGATTTGCCACGTAGGACCGTCATTGTTCGGATTGTTACGCAAGCAATTTGGAACGCCGCAGGAAGGTTCTTCTCTAGAAGTTATCTCTCAAGGTTTGACAAATATTGGTACTTGCCCAAATCCTGGATAAAATCTTGGGTCTTATGGCCTCTATCGCCTTACAAAGAGGGCCGGTAATTCCCACCTTATTTGTCAGGCAATTGCGCTGTACTTTTTTGTGCGATCGCCCTGTCGATGAAAAGTGTAGAATTGTAGATGCGATCGACCCTTGTCTTTTTTCACTGACAGGGCGATCGGGCTTGGGTTTTGATAGGAAAGAAGTTCAATAATCCTTCCTTAAGAAGGAGGTACTATGAACCGACAGTTAACTGAAATTGGAGAACTAACGGATGAAACTAACTCTAAAATTGATTTTGATATCCGCTGCTGTGCTGGTTACTAATTTTAATATGCACGAAGCAAAAGCGCAAGCAGTTAAGTGCTTTGATGTAAGTTCGAGGACAGGTTGGCAATACTTTGACCTTGGGGGTCCATATACTCGTATAGCCAGTGTTGGTGGAGGTTGGTCTGTAGATGCGAGAAGCTATGCTCGTGTTGGTCCTCAAGGTCACAATGAACCTGGGCTAGAGCCATATAACCAATATAAATACGATCAAGGATATCCTTTTGGTGCATTATTTGTAGATATTCCCACAGATGGTATTGGATATGTATGGGTGCGGGGGGCTCAACAACTACCTAAACCAATCACTCGGACTGCTATACGAATTAACGATGCTGACAATGCACTAGGAGACAATTCAGGTGTTCTCAGAGTTTGTTTTAGTCGATAAGGGAGTAGGGATACGATCGCCCCGGCTCTCCTGGCTATCCGGTGATTGATATAGCTTATGTGTCTCAGGGCAAGGATTTCAGCCATTTCGTCACCAAAATTTTGTACTTTTTAATACACTTTTTACCACAAATCCAAGAGAGCCATCCCCCCTTACTTTTTTTATTGATAAGCGATCTTACTCTTTGTGCGGATGCGATCGCTCTTGACTTTTTTTATCGATCGGCAATCGCCCCTCTCTTTTTTACCGATCGACATCGACGCTGATTAGAAGCGGATAATCTCGATCGTGCATCGCGATCTCTGAAAACAAACATCAAATTCTCGAAAGAAGTTCGTTTGCCCAAGAATTAAGGGTACCTGAGAGGATTGTGCCCAGGCAAATGCTAGACGAACTGGTTCCAGATTCCCAATTTGAACGTGCACAAATACACCCCGCGCCTCAACCCTTGCAAGATTTCCAGCCAATGGCAAGCGGATAGTTTGTTCCTCCCAAATTGAACCCAATTGCAGCCCTATGTCATAAGGTAATAGGTTGAGCGCAGACCCAGTATCTAGCAGTGCATTCGCGGAGACAGAAAAGCCTGCATGACTCACAGTGATGGAATCGTGGGTAATGCTTCATCGTCAGAAAAGGGAAACTCGATCGTACTAGGCATGAGTAGATGCCTCTCGGTCATCCCGGATCATCTGCATCAGAATGTTTGCAGCTTCCGTTGCGTCGTAGGGCGACCAAACCGGATACTCGGATGCAGAAAAGATAACTTGTAGTTCAGCCTTTGGGATTTGCACAGCTAGGAGTTTGAAGAGTGATAATTTGTCTGGCTGGCTCAGACTGTTCACCAAAGGAATTAACTCAGCGAGAGACATAGTTTAAACTCCCAGACATACGAGGATACATTTATCATAAGCGATATGTGAGACACTGTTTTATAGATAGGCGATCGATCAAAAGTGTGGATGCGATCGCCCCTTACTTTTTTTATGGATAGGCGATCGATAAGGAGTGGGGATGCGATCGCACTTTTCTTTACCAAAAATCTCATTTTAAACAGAAGTACGATCGCCCTTCCTCCACCTCTTCAACAACTCCGGCGTCACCAAACCTTGCGGAAAAAATATCGTCCCCAAAACAATCAGCACCCCAAAAATAATTAACCGCCCATCCCGCAGAAATTGTGCCAACCAAATCGGCAATCCCTGAATAGTCGCCATCCCCCTCAAAACCTCCGGCAAAGCAGTAAACACCATCCCACCCAAAACTGCTCCGAGAAACGTTCTGCTACCACCAATCAACACAGAAGTCAAGTAAATAATACTAGCATCAAAAGTCCCTTGACGCGCGTTCCAAGTATTCAGGAAATGAGCACTAACTGCACCCACAACACCAGCTAAAATAGCACCTAACGTGAAAGCCAAAACCTTATAAAAAGTTGGGTTAATGCCGATCGCATCAGCCGCCAACTCATCAGCGCGGATCGCCGCAAAAGCCCGCCCCACCCGAATCCGTTCCAGCCGATAGACAATCGCCATACTGACCAACAGTAAAGGTAGTACAATCCACAAATACTCGATCGGCGTCCCAAACGGTTGCGGAATCCCAAAAATGCCCACAGCCCCGCCAGTGATGTCCAGATTCAGCGATAAAACCCGCAAAATTTCCACAAAAGCAATAGTTGCGATCGCCAAATAAATCCCACTCAACCGCAGCGCCGGAATTCCCACCAAAATCCCCAGCAACCCCGAAACAACCCCTGCAATTATCATCTCCACCAACAGCAATGGTAGAGGAAACAAACCCCCTGTCGTCTTAAACACCGTCGTAGACAAAATCGCCGCAATATACCCACCCAACGCATAAAAACCAGGGCTAGCGAGAGACAACTGACCAGTCATTAGAGGCAAATATAGCGACATTCCCAACATTGCACCCAGCAACATCGAGACAATCAGAAAGCCATAAGTAGTAAAAAATGTAGCCATGATTTTATTTTAAATAATAAACATACTTAAATACCAACTTCATCTCAAATCCAGTCCCATCATAATCATTCATTTCTCTCTTCTCTTTCTCTGCGTTCTCTGCGTCCTCTGCGGTTAAATCATTCCGATATAATTAGTTTCTTTAGGGGGCAATCCCCCGTGGCCGTTGGTGCGTGCGAAGAGTCGAACCATCGCCCCAATTTTAATCACCTAATTATCTATTTTACACCTTTTGAATTAAACGCCGTCCAAACAAACCCTGCGGCCTAACCAATAGCATAATAAACAATATCGCAAAAGCCACAGCATCCTTATAAGCCGAAAAATCTCCCGGCACAAAAGCCTCCACCAAACCAATTATAAAACCTCCCAAAACTGCCCCAGGAATACTCCCCAACCCACCCAGCACAATCACCGCCAAACCCTTCAAACCAAAAGCAATACCAAAATACGGCCCAGCAATACTCACACTCGAACCCACCAAACTTCCCGCCAAACCAGCCAGAAAACTGCTCACAAAAAACGTCAAAACAATGTATCTATCAGTATCAATCCCCAATAGACTAGAAGTAGTAGCATCTTCAGCCACAGCCTGCATTGCTTTGCCAAACTTAGTAAAATTTATTAAGTAAGTTAAGACAGCCACAATCGCAACTGATACCGCAAAAATTACTATTTGAACAGTCCGAATCGGAATTGGTTTATCCGCAGTCCCAAAGTTAATGGCAGCGGGCAAATAGCCGTAAGTGTTAGCGGGAAAAGTGTAAATTTCCGCACCGACTAGATATTGGATAAGATTGGCGATCGCAACTGCCACACCCAAACTAGAAACCACCGTCAGCAGAGGATCAGAGAGTCGGCGGCGCAAAGGTAAAAAAGCTACTCTTTCAACAATTACTCCCACCAAACCAGCCATGACACTTCCCAAAATTAACGCCACAGCAAAAGGCAACTGCACGGGAATTCGAGCATTAGCCCACAACCCATTAAAACCGAAAGTACCTCCCATCAGCGCATAAGTGAAATAAGCACCCAAAGTAAATACTGCACCGTGAGCAAAATTAATAATTCCGAGAATAGAAAACACCAGCGTGTATCCCAAGGCAAAAATAGCATACACGCTGCCGATCGACAAACCATTCAAAAATTGTTGCAAAAACAGAGTTAAGTCCATCACCAGTTAAGAATTTGGCATCACAACGAAGTCATTCACAAACAAACAGCATACAATTTTTTACTCTTCCTTCAACATCTACCTTCAACATCAGAAAGAACGAGTGGTAATTAATCCGTGTATCCGTGTCAAAATCCGTGTCGTGCCTTCCCTCATTTCAAAAATTCAAACTTACCATTATTTCCATCAGCATCCATTTTTATCTGTGCCACATAAAACTCTTTCTGGTTAATCTCACCTTCAGGCGTAAAAGAAATTTCCCCCAAAGGCGTATCGTACTTGCCCACCAGCAACTGCTGATTCAAATTTGTCCGCAACTCGGCCAACGGCTTTTCGCTAACCTTAGACTTAGCATTCATTGCCTTTAATGACTCAACAAAAACTTGTACGCCCGTAAAAGCCTGAGCGCTAAACTGAGGCGGTTCTTTCTTGAATTGAGCGCGATAAGCCTCGCGAAAAGCCTTATTAACTTCATTTTCGTATTCCGGGCTGTAGGCTTGGGCAATCAAAACCCCATCACAAAGAGCCTTGCAAACAGGAAATACATTAGAAGTATTCAGACCGTTGCCCCCAATGATAACGCCTTTGTAACCCAACTCCCGTAATTGCTTAATTAAATTGCCTCCATCGGCGGCCAACCCAGAAATAATGATTAAATCCGGCTTGACATTTATCCCATTAGTGGCTTGAGATTGGAAATCTGTATCAGTAGTCAAGAATTTTTGGACTGTTGCCAATTCCAGTCCCATATCTTTAACCGTTGTCTGAAAAGTTTCAGTCTCAGATTTGCTAAAAGCATCATTCTGAGCAAAAAACACTGCTACTTTCTTAATATTGGGATTTTGCTTGAGGGCCGCTTTAACTGCATTAGGTGCTACCACGGCCACAGGCGCTGAGACTCGGGCCACATAATCGCCAATCTGGGGAATGCCTTTAGCGGTGTTGGAGGGGCCGAGTACGGGAACTTTTGCTCGATCGGCGATCGGATCGGCACTAAAAGCCTGCTGGGAGAGAGTTGGGCCCACAATACCTACCACCTTATCCTGATTGATCAGAGTATTGAAGGCATTGATCGCCCCTTGTTCATCTCCACCGGTATCTTGGAACACCAGTCTAATCGGCGTCCCATCCACACCGCCCTTATCGTTGAAATACTTCTCAGCAATTTTCGCGCCAGCCACCTGTTCCTGACCGAGCAAAGCCACATTGCTAGTTTGCGCCACCCCAACCCCAACGGGAATAGCGGTAGAGTTCCCCGCAGCAGAACCCTGTGGCGAAGTTGCCGGAGATGGCGAAGTACCTGGAGATACTGTAGTCGATGTCTGGGGAGTGTTCGTCTGAGTGCAAGCGATCAGCAGTGAAGCGCAGGTAATGAATAAGGCACTAGGGCGAGCGGCAGGTTTTTTCATAAGCGGGCGATCGAACACATATATATAGACCATCTCTATATAGAACATCTATATGTGCAAATATTCTACCGATTCGCGGGAGAGACCCGGACCCAAAAACCTATTTCCGGGGCAAAAAGACCCCATAGCCATCAAGAGGAGTCAGCCAGCGGAGGTCGGAGAGCAACGTAAGAGCCGAAACCCTTGGTGTGTATAGCTTTCAAAAAAAGTCAAAAATATTTTCACAAAACGCTTGACAACTCTGGGGAGAGTTGATACATTAATAAAGCGCCAGAAGGGAAGCGGT
>NZ_JAUBOV010000058.1:21047-48339 GCF_036700405.1 Microcoleus sp. T3_D1 | reverse complement strand
TTATGCCAAAAGCACTGGTTTAACCCCGTTAATCCTGTTTAACTTTTGGCGATAGAGCGGAAAACTAGCGTCGCATTTTCCGGTATCATGACTCTAAAAACGTAGGTCTAATCCTGTCTCTGGTAAGGTTCGGGCTTTCTTCTTGCACTGCTCGGAACGAGCCGGACTTCCCAAAAGCCCCCGCTTTTAAGCGTGGGGTTCCTTACTGTCCATCGACCGGACACAATATAACTCGGATGCGCGAGCGAAGACGCTCGCACTCCTAACTGTTGTTAACTATCCACTGTCAATCGATCGACTATCAACGGACTAAAAGAATGCCGGTTGGTGGCGGATCAAATTCAGGAATTCTTCGCGAGTTTTCTGTTCCTCTTGAAACACGCCCAACATGGCACTCGTAACCGTCCAAGCACCGGGTTTTTGTACACCCCGCATCGTCATGCACATATGGCTGGCTTCCATGACTACAGCTACTCCCTTGGGTTCCAATATTGTCTGAACTGCTTCGGCAATTTGGCGCGTCAAACGTTCTTGCACCTGCAACCGGCGGCTGTACATCTCGGAAATTCTGGCTAATTTGCTCAATCCCACTACTTTTTGGTTGGGAATGTAAGCAATGTGAACTCGGCCCATAAACGGCAGCATATGGTGTTCGCACATACTGAATACGCTGATGTCTCGCACCAGTACCATTTCGTTGTGACCTTCGTCAAAGATAGCGCCGTTGAGGAGTTCTTCGAGGGATTGACTGTAACCGCTGGTGAGAAACCGCATTGCTTCAGCTACCCTTTTCGGAGTTTTGAGCAATCCTTCGCGTTCGGGGTCTTCTCCTACTCCCAGCAGCATTGTCCGAACGGCCTCCATCATTTCTTCTTGGCCTACTTCTGAAGCTATGGGCACGCTGGATTCTTGACCGTTCGAGGAATTGCGATCGGGGCGAGTGGGGATGCGCGGGGTGTTGTTCTCTGCGGTTTGTAACAGTTTCATGCTGTCAGTCGAGAGTGAGTTCGAGCCATTGGAATCGGTGGAAGATGCAATAGTCATAACAAGTTGGTGTGAGGGTGAATCGATTTTAGATTTTAGATTTTCGATTTTGGATTGGGCGATATAGCTAGAGATTCAAAGATTGTTGAATTGAGAAAAATTCAGCAGTCTAAAATCTCAAGTTCACAAAACTCCTGCGTTGGACATGAGCGTGATTTCTTCAATTACTGCACTTGCTGGCAACTGAACTGCGTGCAGAATTGATTGGGCGACGATTTCTGGGGTTAACATGGCGGTGCGATCGAAGTCGGCGTCCACGGTGTCTGTGTCCCACATGGGAGTGTTGACAGAACCCGGACAGATTGCTGTTACGCGAATTCCGCGAGCCCGTTCTTCGGCGGCTAAGGTTTTAGACAAAGCCATGAGACCGAATTTGCTGACGCAGTAGGCTCCCCAGTTGGGGAAGGTTTGGCTGCCAGCGATCGAGGAAACGTTGATGATGATTCCCGATCCGCGATCGCGCATGGAGGGCAAAACTCCTAGAATGCACTGCCAAACGCTAGTCAGATTCAGGTCTAGAACGTTCTGCCAGTCGGCTAGGGAGGTTTCCGTCAAGGAGCCGGTGTAGCCCATGCCAGCGCTGTTGACCAGGATATCTACGGAACCGAATTGAGCTGCGATCGCGCTGATGCTGCTTTGCACTTGCTCAATTTTTGCCAAGTCTAAGGGATAAGCTTCTGCTTTCACTCCGACTTCTCGGGCTGCTGCGGCAACTGCTTCTAAGTTTTCTGACTTTCGGCTAACTAAGGCCAGATTTATGCCCTCGGCGGCGAACGCTAGAGCCGTCGCTTTGCCAATACCGCTGCTGGCTCCGGTAATCAGAGCCTGCTTTGTTGTTGGATGGTTCATTCAGTGTCCTAATACTTTCGGTCGGCAACTCCCTACAGCGTTGCAGCCTTCTGAGGCAAATTAGACAACTGTCTGCTGCGGGTGATAACAGTTAATTATGAGATGAACATTAAGAACTGTTAAGCCGGTGTCACCTGAGAAATTATAACACTGCTGACAGATCCGCAGAATAATGAGCTGTGAATTATGAGTTTAAAGTTAAGAATTTTTAACTCATAACTGATAACTCTGAATCGATCGGCTCAAGCCGAAATTTCAGTGAATACACCGATGTGGCGAAACTTTTGATACCGCAGCTCGCGTCGCTGCTGACCGGTAAGCTGTGTTAGTTCTGCTAAGTTGTCTAACAAAGCTTGTTTGAGTATGGATGCAGCTTTGAGGGGATTCGAGTGAGCGCCGCCGATCGGCTCTGGCACTATTTGATCGAGAATGCCGAGGTTTTTCAAATCCCAGGAAGTGATTTTCAGGGCTTCTGCGGCCAAGTTAGCTTTGCCAGAGTCTTTCCAGAGAATGGCCGCGCAAGCTTCGGGGGTGGCGACGGTGTAGACGGAATGTTCCAGCATCAACAGCCGCTCGCCGACACCGATACCCAATGCGCCGCCGGAACCGCCTTCACCGATGACGGTGCAAATAATGGGAACGTCGAGGCGAAACATTTCTCGGAGGTTGCAGGCGATCGCCTCTCCCTGTCCGAGCTGTTCTGCTTCTAAGCCCGCCCAAGCTCCGGGGGTGTCGATAAAGGTGAAAATTGGCATTCCGAAGCGATCGGCGTGTTCCATCAACCGCAGGGCTTTGCGGTAGCCGCCGGGAGCAGCCATGCCGAAGTTGCGGGCGATATTGTCTTTTGTGTCGCGTCCTTTTTGATGGCCGATGATGACTGTGGGACGCCCGTCTATGCGGGCAATTCCGCCGACGAGGGCCGGGTCGTCTCCGCCGCGCCGATCGCCGTGAAGCTCGATCCACTCGTCGCTAATTGCCTGAATGTAATCGAGGGTGCTGGGGCGGCGCGGGTGACGGGCAAGTTGCAGCCGCTGCATGGGGGACAAGCTGCTGAAGATTTCTTGTCGCAGTTGGGCGGAACGCGCTTCGAGTTTGCGAATTTCGTCGGTGACATCGACGCTGTTTTCTTCGGCGAGTTCGCGAATCTGGTGAATTCGGGTTTCGAGTTCGGCCAGGGGCTTTTCAAAATCTAAGAGTAAGGGTTTACGGTCTGGGTTTGGCACGCGGATAATTTCTATAAGGAAGGTTTTGTCAGGTTTTGTCGATCGACTCTTTCGAGATCCTACCCTGTCAGGGGATGCTGAAAAAGACGGCAAAATTGGAAACTTTGAGTTTTAAATTTTGTATGATAAGCTGTTGTGCATTTAATTTGTATGTTGAGGGCGGGCTTTCGGACCTAACCCCTACTCCCCACAAGAGGAAAAATTTATTTTACTATGCAATTTAAATGCGGATTAGCTTATCAAATTGGGTCACATCATCATTATCATATAGCGCGAGCGGGAAGCTCGCGCTGCACTCCGAAAAATATTATTCCGATGCCAAAGAAAAAGTCAACAGTTAAATTTTCCAATTTAACTGTTGACTTTTAACATCAAAATGACATTAATAAAGGTCGGAAACCGTGTTTGACAGAAATCAGACCGATTTGCTCCATCTTCTCCACAGTAATTTGGTTCCGTCCCCAAGAAAAATTGGTATACAATTTTTCAAATTCCAGCAGCATTGATTCGGCAAAACAGGCAAACAACTGTCGGCCCGGTACATCCATATTGACAATCTTCATAATTTTCCACTCAATATCGAGGGAATGCTCCACAATCCCGCCATTGAGTACGTAAATTTCGGGATGCTGAACCTGAGTTGCCAGATTTTTCGGATAGCCACCGTCAATCAATAAACATGGTTGCTTCAATGTCTTAGGGTCAATTTCTACTCCCTTGGGCATACTGGCTACCCAGACTACAATATCGGCTTGGGGGAGGGCTTCTTCCAAGTCCATAATTTTGCCTCGGCCCAATTCCGATTGCAAATCTTGTAATCGTTCTTTGTCGCGGGCAATGAGCAACAATTCTGCTACATTTGTTTTAACATTGAGCCAGCGACACACAGCACTGCCAATATCGCCAGTAGCACCACAAACGGCTACAGTGGCTTTTGAAAGTTCAATCCCCAATTTAGGGGCTGCTTCTTCTACTTGGCGACACAGGATGTAAGCCGTGTGAGTGTTACCAGTGGTGAAGCGTTCAAACTCCAACTTGAGATTGCGAATTTGCTTAATTTGCTGCAAGTTGAAAGTCTCAAAAATGATCGAAGAAAAGCCGCCTAAAGCAGTGATGTTAATCCCGTTTTTTTGAGCGTGTGCCATCGCATTAAGGATTTTGCGAGTGGCTGCTTTAATCCGGCGAGTGGCTAGCATTTCTGGCAGAAAACAGGACTCCACATAGCGCCCTTCTATTTTTTGTCCAGTGATGCTTGTTACCGTGATATGATCAACTATTTGGGGCGGTGCGCTGCACCAAAAATCGAGACCTTGATCGCCATATTCTGGATAGCCCAGCTCGTTAGCTACTGATTGGGCGTGTTCTAAGCTGGTTAAGTGACCGATTAGACCAAACATTAAGTTGTCAAATGAAGGAAGATGGAAGGTGGAAGGTGGAAGGTGGAAGATGGAAGATGGAAGATGGGAAGATTAAAAATTTATATTTTAAAATGAGTTATCCCATTTTTAATTTTTAATTTTTAATTTTTTTCCCATTCTTTATTTCCGAATTAACTAGGCTGCGAGGCCTTGTGCTGACATCCGCATGATATCGCGGTTGTTAAAGCCTATGTTGCCTAGAGCTTCGCCGTAGGCAATCATAAAGTCTTCGATTAAAGCGTCTTTTTCCATTCCCAAGACGCGGGCATCGTCTGCGACAGCGTTTAGCAGCTTCCAGATGATGGGCAGGTTTTGGCGGTTGGCGGCTTCTAGTTCCGCTTTGGATTCCTCAAAGTGAGCTTGCAGCCAGACTTCCCCAAAGTTGAGGTGGCTGTATTCTTCTTTGACGACGCCTTCGGTGATTTTGCGAGCAAAGTCATCGGCGACGGGGATGTAGATGTTGTAAGCTGCGATCGCAAAACACTCGATAATTAGCGATTGAATCAACAAGCAAGTTACAATCTGACCTTCGGCCGCTGCCGTTTGGAAGTTTTTGTGCAATTCCGAAAAGAACTCTTTGGCAAATGCCATGTCGGGCGTGACTTTAAGATTCCGGCCACAAGCTTGGAAGCCTTTCATGTGGCGGTTCTCCATCTTGGACAAGCCAATTAACTCTGCTTTTTTGTCAGCCAACAGTTCGGCCAGTGTCAGGTAATTATCGTGAGCTTCTTGTTCGCCTTCAATAACAATGGCGTTGATGCGGCTGTAAGCATCTTTGTAAGTTTCGGTTTGAAAGTCAATTGTTGGGCTGGCCTCAAGCTGGGGCATAGATATGTAGTCTCCTTATATAAGCTTGCGGGATGTTTGGAAACCCCTTTAAAATGGGGGGTCAGTGACAGTACACTTTACCTATTTTGAACGCACCCCATCTAAATCACAGATTATAGCTGAGGATTCTTTCGACAAAGAACTTTTCTTTGACTATCCGGGAAAAACTGGCGTCCTCAGCGTGTTGGCCGGACTTTTGCCGTCGAACACTCCAGAAAGACTATCGCTAGAATGCTATCTATTTACTAATTACTGGAATTAGTCGTTAGTCGATCTTTTGCCCGGAAATAGATGATAGAAATAGGGTCTATGTCTCCACCTTTAAAGGTTTTACAGTACCAACTCTATCTCTAACATTATATCCTAACCACAACTTCCTCGCTGGGTACTCCTTCTTTCCCTCTACCACATATTATGTTGTATGGGAATCCTCTGGGAGGCGATCGGGTTGGAGAACCTCACAGGCTTATTATTTTAGGTTAATTCACAAATTTATGGGTAAATCCTTTGACAGGTCTCAAGCGCTGGAACTGCTGAGTTTTATTTTGTTGCTGGCGGGGGCTGCGCTGGTGCTGCTGCCGCTGGCTGCTGTATTTTTGGTTTCTTTATCACCATCTGGTGTGGGTGTCAAGGCCACAGGCTTGACTTTGGCGAACTATCAAGAGGCTTGGCGACGGGGCAATTTTTTATTGGCATTCTTTAATTCTACTCTAGTGGCGATCGCAGTGACGGGTTTTCAGGTTGTGACTTCTGCTTTGGCCGGTTATGCTTTGGCCAGGCTGAAGTTTCGGGGGCGACAGGCCGTAGTTTTGGGGGTTTTGGCGACGCTGGTAATTCCGTTTCAGCTTTTGGTGATTCCGATTTTCTTGGTTTTGAAGTGGGGCCATCTGCTGAATACTTACGGGGCGCTGATTTTGCCGACGGCGGCTAACGGTTTTGGGATTTTTCTGCTGCGCCAGTATTTTATGACTGTTCCGGTGGAGTTGGAGGAGGCGGCAATGCTGGATGGGGCTAACCGCTGGCAGGTTTTGTGGCAGGTGATGCTACCTTTGGCGAGGCCGGCTTTGGTGACGCTGTTTTTGTTTACGTTTATCGGGGAGTGGAACGATTTGTTTAAGCCGCTGGTGTTTACGACGCGGCCCCAGTTGCGAACTGTGCAGTTAGCTTTGGCTGAATTTCAGGAACAGTTTACTAGCAGTTGGCAGTTGTTGATGGCGGCGGTGGTAATTGGAACTGTACCGGTGGTATTGCTGTTTTTGGCCGGTCAGCGGCAGTTTATTCGGGGGATTGCGGCGACGGGGATTAAGAATTGAGTTTGAGATGCTTGGCAATTAAGTTTGTAGTCATTTGTTGAACCCTTCTTTAGAACAGGCAAGATGCCTGTTCCACAAATACTAAATATTCTTGTGGAACAGGCATCTTGCCTGTTGCTGACATTGGTGCGAAGTCAACTCCAAGCGGACTAAGAGATAAAGGGGATATCAAAGCTGTATTATCTGAATCTATGCAAAAGCTCGGTTTGTTTTTATTTGTCCTATCTTTTCTACCGTGGTTGGCAGTCTTATTTGTTGTGCCCTTCCTGCGGCTGGACATTCCCCAAAAAACTACTTTATCGGTCGTTCTGGCTGTTGGGGCAGAAGTTTGTTTTTGGATTAGCGTAGTGCTGTTGGGGAAAGAAATAGTTACTAAATATCGGCGTTATTTGCATCCCCGATATCTTTGGAAAAAACTTAGAAATTTTAACCGCAGATGAACAGGGTTCGACGCAGATAATGAGCCGGGATGTTGGCATTTATCTGCGGTCAAGGTTTAGCTATTCGCTGAAAATTTGCAAGCGAATAGAGCGTTCTCCGTCTCCGAAATCCACTTCAATCTTTTCTCCCGAAAGACTGTCCAAGCATCCCAAAAGCAACCGCAAATTCGGTGTGCTTGCTCCTGTATCCACGTATAATCTATCTGCCAAACTGCCTAAACGCTTCCAAATCGTGTATAGTTTGACTACTGTTTGTTCTAGCTGTGCGGCTTGTTTTACAACGTCGGCGGTGGTTCCCAAACAGCCTACTCGCAAAGATTCTTCTAAGGCCATTTCCATGTCTAAATGAGACTGATTGAGAGCTTGCACTTGGGCGGCGGCGTCGAGATATTTTGATAAGTTCTTGGCGTCGGATGTTAGCTGTTTGACAGTATCTACGTCGGGATTTTCGGCTACTTCTTTTTGAATTTCGCTTTGGTGAGATGGGGAGAGTTTCTCCATTTCTTTGACTAAAGGAGCGAGGTAGCGGGAAGGTAGAGAACCGGTAGATGCTTTTTCTTTGACTTCTTCTGGCAATAAATCTGAGTTCATGGCCATCCATTCGTCGGATAGTTGTTTGACTTCGCGGCGGGTGATACGATCGCCATTTGCTGCGGCATCTGTTACCATTTGCTGGACTTCGGGAGATGCTTTGGCGGTTTCTACAAAGGCTCTTTTGCTGAAGTTTCTAATGGAATCTGGGTCTAAATCTCCTTGCTGGATAAGAGTGTCGGCACTATTAGCTAATTCTATCAAAGAATAGGCTTGACTTTTGCCAATTTCTCTTTCTTTGAGCCAGTTCAAAAAGCCTGTGCCTCGTCCTTCGCCGCCTTTTTTTTCTCTGTCTCGGACTGTTCGGAGAATGCGTCCCCGCCAAATGTCGGTTTGCAAGTCGAAGCGATCGCACACTTTCCAGGCATTGTCAACTTGATTTTCAAAGTCAAACTCTGGTATTTGTTCGTCTTCGGGGTCTGGCAATTGGAAATTGATATCGGTAAAGCCCTTGAGGGCTTCTGCAAGTTCTGCGGGAGATTGGGGGACTTCAGCCATTAGGAAAAATTTGTGTAGTGCAACAGCCGGTTTAATTGGTAAGTTGCACGGGTTGACAGTTGAGACGCTATATGTAGCGGTAAGGTAGGCAAGATTTACCTACTAATAGAGCTTTTGTGCAAGTCATATCATTATTGCACGATGGGGGACGATCGGGCGATCGCTACCTGCACAAAAAATCTTCTCCGAGAGTGGCCGCACAGCGTCGCAACAATCAAAAAGTCGGTGGCACAGATAGTCTGGTATTTTGAATAAAGAACCACTAACCGGATAGTTAAAGGAACTAATTACCAACTACAACGGCGATACTTTATCGCGTTCAATCTCCTCGTGGGGAGGCGTTTTCCCGTTCAAAATTGTGCCATCCTCGGGCAGATTTTGCGGGCGATCGCGCTTCCGAAAGCGATCGCGAGCCGAGACAACCACCACATACAGAACCGGCACCATAAACAAACTCAACACAGTAGAAACAACCATCCCCCCGGCGATCGCATTCCCCAGCGATCGGCGACTCGCTGCACCCGCACCTTCTGGGTTAATTAGGGGAGCAATCCCCAAAATAAATGATAGAGAAGTCATCAAAATCGGTCGTAAACGCTCTTGAGAAGCCTCAACTGCCGCCTTAGCAATTGAATATCCCTGCTCCCGTAACTGGTTCGCAAACTCCACAATTAAAATCGCATTTTTACTTGCCAATCCAATCAACATCACCAAACCTATCTGGCAATAAACATCATTCGCCAAACCCCGTAACGACTGAGCTAAAAGTGCACCTAAAATCGCCAGAGGAACCGATAACAAAATAATGAAAGGATCGACATAATTTTCATACTGAGCCGCCAAAACCAAGAACACAAAAATCAGTCCCAAACCAAAAATAATTGGTGCTTGACCCCCCGACTCAATTTCTTCTAAAGAACTCCCCGACCATTCATAGCCAAAACCTCCTGGTAAAACTTGAGTGGCCACTTTTTCCATCGATTTTATCGCCTGTCCAGAACTCGCTCCCGGAGCCGGAGAGCCACTAATTTCAATTGACCTATATAAATTGTAGTGGTTAACAGTTTGCGCTCCCACGACGGGAGTTATCTTCACCAAATTGCTCAAAGAAATCATTTCATTCTTTCCAGAACGCACATACAATTTCCCAATATCTTCAGGGTTATCACGAAACTGTTTATCCGCCTGAACATACACCCGATAAGTGCGCTGCTGGAGGTTAAAATCGTTCACATACTGAGAACCCAGAGCCGTTTGTAACGTACTGAAAACATCATTAATGGGAATATCTAGAGCCTTAGCTCGATTGCGGTCAACTTCCACAACTAACTGAGGCGTATTCGCAGCAAACGTACTAAATACCGCCTGCAATCCCGGTGTCTGATTCGCCTGCTTTAAAATCCCACCCATCGCCTGAACTAGAGAATCTAAACCGCTGTTACCTTTGCGGTCTTGCAATTGAAATTGGAAGCCTCCAAATTGACCTAAACCTTGAATAGCCGGCGGATTTACAGGGAAAATTCTAGCTTCGGGAATCGCGAAAAACTTACCCCGCAATTTACCAATAATCGCTTGTACGGTTTGATCTTCACCTTTCCTTTCTTTCCAGGGTTTAAGGGTAGTAAATATAATCCCTTGGTTGGAACTGTTACCACTAAAACCAAAGCCACCTACAGAAAAAGTCCCCACAACTTCAGGAACTTGAAGGATTTCTTTTTCAACTCCGTCCATCACCTGCTGGGTGTATTGCAGCGAAACGCCTTGAGGCCCTTGAATAATTGTCAGAAAATAGCCCTGGTCTTCCTCTGGGATAAATGCTGTCGGTACTGCTAAATAAAGCCAAGCTGTGAATCCCAGAGAAGCGATAAACAACAGGGTAACAATGGTTTTAAATCGTGTTAAGAATATTAAGGAATCTCTATATTTCTTTTGCGTCCAATCCAGAAAAATATTAATGCGGTTAAACACCCAACCCAACGGGCCGCCAAACTTCTTACCTGGGCGCAGTAATATAGCGGCAAGTGAGGGAGTAAGAGTAACCGCCATAAAGGTAGAAAGCAGTACGGAAAAAGCAATTGTTAGGGCAAATTGTTTATAGAGTGCTCCCGTTGTCCCTGGGAAAAATGCCACTGGTACGAAGACGGCCATCAATACTAAGGAAGTGGCAATTACAGCACTAAAAAGTTCCCGCATTGACTCGGAAGCTGCTTGGCGGGCATTCATACCTTGGCGGACTAGACGGTCAATATTTTCGACTACGATGATAGCGTCATCAACCACTAAACCTGTTGCTAAGGTAAGACCAAATAGAGACAAACTGTTAATCGTAAAGCCGAAAGCTTTGATAAAGGCAAATGTCCCAATCAAGGAAATGGGAATGGTGATGGTGGGGATAATCGTAGTGCGCCAATCTTGCAGGAAAACAAAAATAACTATCACCACTAGCAATACTGCTTCAAACAGAGTTTTGACTACTTCTGCCATTGACTCTTGGACAAATTGAGTCGTATCTAGTGCGGTTCTATGTATCACCCCCGGAGGGAAGTTTTTAGCTAATTTTGCCATTTCTACTTTGACGGCGTTGGCAACATTTAGAGCATTACTTCCTGGCAATTGGTAAATCCCTAAACCCACAGCGTCATTCCCTCGAAATCGCAGGAAAGAGTTATAATTTTCTGCTCCTAATTCTGCTTTGCCGACATCTTTTAACTTAACTAAAGTTCCATTTGGTTCGCTTTTAATAACTATGTCTTCAAATTCTGTGGGGCTTTTTAGACGACTTTCGGCACTCAAATCAATCTGATACATTTGCCCTTCGGGGGCTGGTTCTTGACCAATTCTTCCTACACCAACTTGCAAGTTTTGTTCGTTAATTGCTCTTGTTACATCTTGCATTGTTAGATTACGAGCCGCTAATTTATTGGGGTCGATCCACAGGCGCATAGCATAGCGTCTTTCCCCAAAAATTCGCACGTCGCCCACGCCTTTTACTCTCTTTAAAGTATCGGCTAAATAGAGGTCGGCGTAGTTGCTTAAAAATATGGTATCGTATTCTTTATTTTCGGTGAATAATCCTATAGCCAGCAGGAGGCTGTTAGATTGTTTTGTAACTGTAACTCCTGTGCGCTGTACGGCATCTGGCAGTTGTGGTTGAGCGACTGCAACTCGATTTTGCACATCGACGGCGGCGATATCTTTGTCGCGGGAAGTATCAAAGGTGGCTGTAATGGTGCTAGTTCCACTGTTAGTGCTACTGGAAGTTAGATATTTCAGTCCTTCAATGCCGTTGATTTGCCTTTCTAGGATGTTTGTTACCGCATTTTCGACAACTTCAGCATTCGCACCGCTATAGTTGGCTGTGACGTTAATTTGGGTGGGGCTAATGTCGGGGAAGCGTTCGATCGGCAATGTGGGAATGCTGATTGCGCCTACCAAGATAATAATTAAGGCGCAGACGCTAGCAAAGACAGGCCGTTTAATAAAGAAATCTGCAAACATTATTTGGGTAATGGGTAGTTGCGGATGGCTAATTGCTAATTGCTAATTTACCCGATATTGTAGGGGTCGTGCCCCCGTGCCGACCCCCATCCAGAAGGGATCGGGGCAGGGCAGCCACGGGGGGCAGGGCAGCCACGGGGGGCTGCCCCTACAAGAATGAAACAGCCCTACTTAAAAAGGGGCACAAGAACTGGAGGTAGCATATTAATTTTTGCCCCCCACTGGTAATTTTTTCCCTGCTTCTTTCCCTTCCTCTTGAGCCATAATCGGAACCCCGTCTGTGAGGTTAAGGATGCCGGCAGTAACAATTTTTTCTCCGGCTTTCAAACCTTCGATAACTTGATAATTATTCCCCTCAATGGCTCCCAATTTCACGGATTTTTGTCGCGCTACTAAAGGTGGCATCCCAGGTTTTGGCTGTTCCGGCTTTTGAGCTGTGAAGACAAAAGTTTCTCCACCTAAGCGAGTGACTGCTGTTACTGGAACTAAAATTCCGGGGTTCTGTTTCCAGATGACTTTAGCTTTTACAAACTGGAGATTAAGCAGTTCGCCACTGGGGTTGGGAAAGGTGGCTTTAGCTAAAATTGTTTGGGAATTGGCGCTGACGTTGGGGGAGATAAAACTGATTTGACCGATCGCGATCGCCTTACCTTGAGCGTCGAGCATTTGTACTGGCAGCCCTAAGCGTAATTGAGGCTGCCGTTCCAAAGGAATTGATAACCGCAAGTCTAGCAATTGGTTCTCTGTCAGGGTGGCAATGGCGTTACCTTTTTGCAAGTAATCACCTACTTTCACTGGTATGTCGCCGATGACTCCCGCGAAGGGCGCGATGACCGCAGTTTCTTGCAGTTGTACTTCAAAGCCGCGCACTTGAGCGGCGGCCTCGGCAACTTGCGCTTCAGCTTGATCGAGCTGTTCTTGGCGAGTACCGTTGGCTAACTGCGCTAATCTGCTCTTGGCTTGTGCGACTTCTGCTTCGGCTTTGGCTATTTCCTCTGGGCGCGAACCGTTTTGCAATTGCCGCAAAGCTTGCCGCTGCTGTTGCAAGGCTGCTGTGCGCCGATCGATCTCGGCTTGTCTGTTCTTTTGTCGCTGCTCGAACCGCCTTTGAGCTTCTCGGAGGTTGGCTTTGGCGCTGCCTTCTTTTTGGGTGTATTGCTCGAGGGTGTTCGCGGATTCTGCGCCTTCTTTTGCCAAGGCCTGATATCTGGCAAGTTGCTGGGTGGCTAACTTTGCTTCGGCTGTGCTTGCTTCTATTTGCGCTCTTGCTTGGGCGATTTCTTCTAAGAGGCTACCTGTTTCGGCATCGGCGAGGTCGGCTTCAGCTTGGCTAACGCGGGCTTGGGCTTGACCAATTTCTTCTGGCCGAGAGCCCGATCGCAGTTGGGCTAGGTTGGCTTGGGCTTGGGCGACTTGGGCTTGAGCTTGGGCGATTTCTTCGGGCCTGGCTCCTGCTTGCAATTCGGCTAAGTGGGATTGAGCGCGGATCAGGTTGGCTTGGGATTCCCTCAAGTCAGCTTGGGCGCTGTCGCTTTTCATGCGGGCGATGGCTTGCCCTTTATTTATGAAGTCCCCGGATTTGACAAAAATCTCCGTGACTAGCCCTTCTGTTTCGGGTTTGATTTCTACTGAACGCTTGGCTTCTAAGCTGCTAACAAATTCGGAAGCATCTTCGACTGAGCTGGTTTTTACGGTGGCGAGCTTGACTGGTATGGCTGGGGGTTGGGCTGCGGCTGCCTGTTGCTGTGGGCGATTCTGACCCGATTGCCAGGAGTACCAGCCGAAACCTGCTGCGCCTGTGGCGATCGCGATCGCGGCAATTAGAGGCCAGCGCGATCGTGGTTTAGCAACAGATTCATGGCGATCATCGGCAACGGCGGGAAAATCCTCTGGTAGATCGCTGTCTGCATCGGTTGGGTGCCGTTCGGGTGTGGCAGGTTTTTGCTCTTCTGTTTCAACGACGGATTCTGGGAATTTAGAATTACTCATTGGCAGCACCACTTAGATTTTTTTTAACTTCTGACTTACTGAGACTTGGGCGAAATCTTTGATTTTCCGGCGTTCCCCTCCAACATGGGGGAATAAGGACAAGCGATTTTAAACAGGATGGAATCGGGAAAGTCCCTTTTTAATGAGGTTGGGGGATGTGCGGGGAATTTGTCGATCGCAGTTAGCAAAGCCAGGGAGTGATTCTTTTTAGGAAAGCTTCTTGTTATCTCTCAAAAGTTACGATGGCAGGCAAGATTGCACATCCTTCTTATGACTCACCTGAGTGGGTGAGTTGGAAGGATTTTCCCTTGGAGTCGGCGGATTCAGCGAAGGTTGGGAAGTCACGCACTCCGGCGATCGCACTTTTTTCCTTGGCTAGTTGCTCGGTTAACCACTCTATCTCTGACGCCAGCACTGACTTGCAGCGATCGCGAGAGGCGAATTGATAGTCATCGGTTAGTGGATATTCGCTCTTGAGGCTTTCGATGTAGTCTTGCCTGGTGTAACAGGCTCGCAAGCGGTGTTCCAATAGCTTCAGCCGTTCTGCGGGTTCTAAGTCGCCAAAAAAGAAAAACTTGATTTGGAACCGGGAACCACTGTTAACCCAGCTTTCTTGAGGGTGTTCGAGCATTTTTTGCCGCCAGAGTTCGCGCCCTTTGGCGGTAATTCCGTATATTTTGCGCGGACAGCCCGCATCTCCGGCTTCTTCGGCAATTACCGAAATCTCCCCTCGCTCTTCCAAGCGCTTCAGCAGCGGGTAAATCGCTCCGTAGTTGACGCTGATGCAACTGCTCATAAACAGCTCCAGTTTTTGCTTTAGCCGATAGCCGTGCAGGGGTTGCAACTGTAGCAGTCCAAGTGCTGATAATTCAAGCATTTATATCAATTTGATATTATAGTCTGGATTATATCACTATATCGGACTCAAGGGCGATCGGGTAAATAGCTAGTTTCCCAAAAAAATGAAAATTAAATACACATTAAATAATATTTGTCAATCCCCTTAATATATATTGTTTTAGGATCGAGAAAGGGCGATCGCTCGATCGGAAAAATTGGGTCTAAAACCCGAAATTAACGTCCTGTAATCACTTGAAATAGCCACCCAAAAAGCATCACGCTCAAGAAAATTACACCTCCGACAATTAACATTAAACCCAACAGCAAAGCCGCCACAAATAACCAGTCGGCTTTTTTCCCAGGTTCAGGGGAACCTAAATGAGCGTCCAGCAATTCTATATTCTTGACATTAGCTTTCCAAGTAACATCTAACAAGTCTCCGGCTACCGGTACAGTACCGGCAACTGTATCAAATACGATGTTAGTGGCCATTTTGACTAAAGTCTCTTGTGGCACTCCCATTTGAGCGGATTTGAAGACAACATATCCTGCAAAAATTGAACTGATTAAATCGCCGCCGCCCGGTATAAGTCCCAGTATCGGATCGAGTCCGATGCGGTATTTTGTGCCGGGAATCGGAATTGCATTGTCGAGTAAATGGCTGATGCGGCGGAGTCGGCGCAAGGATGCAACATGAGATGGGCTGGGAGTATTTGGGGAGGAATTTTGTATAGGAGAACGTGACATTTAATGGCTCTCGATTGCGATATTACTGCTAGTTTATGATATTTACTGAAGCATATTTTAGTTTTGTCTCTATGCCTCAAGCAAGATTTTTAGTAATTTTAGTCGATCGGCTTTGGTTTGTTTTTGAACGAACAGAAACCCGGTTTCTGTTCAAAACCGGGTTTCTTGCTTCTAGCTACGGGCTTTTAGTTTAGCCTGCTATTTGTTGCCTTCTGTGAAGTCGGCGTCAATCACGTCGTCGCCGCCGCCAGTGGGGCCGCCGTCTCCATAGCCACCAGGGCCACCGGGGCCGCCAGGGCCGTCAGTCGGGCCGCCTGCTTGCTGGTACAGGTTGCTGCTGACAGCGTAGAACGCTTGCTGCAACTCGGTTGTCAAGGTTTTGATGCGATCGTCATCTTCACTCTCGATCGCGGATCGCAAGTCTTTAAGCAACCCTTCAATCTTAGTTTTGTCATCAGCGGGAACTTTATCGCCCAATTCTGCCAACTGCTTCTCGATTTGATAGGCTTGAGAATCAGCTTGGTTTTTGCGATCTATCCTTTCGCGACGTTCCTTGTCAGCAGAAGCATTCGATTCAGCTTCCCTCACCATGCGCTCGACTTCATTGCTGGGCAAAGTAGAAGCACCAGTAATGCTAATCGATTGCTCCTTACCAGTACCTTTATCCTTAGCAGCTACATTCAAAATACCGTTAGCATCGATATCGAAAGTAACTTCAATTTGAGGTACGCCACGAGGTGCCGGTGGAACTCCATCTAAGCGGAAGGTTCCCAAATCCTTGTTATCATTCGCCATTTCCCGTTCGCCTTGCAAAACGTGAATTTCCACGTTTGTTTGGCCGTCTACAGCAGTCGAGAAAGTTTCCGACTTCTTGGTAGGAATAGTGGTGTTGCGGGGAATGATTTTGGTCATCACGCCGCCCAAGGTTTCGACGCCGAGAGACAGCGGAGTAACGTCGAGCAACAGAATGTCTTTGACTTCGCCGGAGAGTACGCCGGCTTGAATTGCTGCACCGACTGCGACCACTTCGTCCGGGTTTACCGTTTGGTTGGGGTCTTTGCCAAGGAGTTTTTTGACCAGTTCTTGCACCGCAGGAATGCGCGTAGAACCACCAACTAAGACGACTTCATTAATTGCAGATTTGTCTAATTTGGCGTCGCGGATCGCATTTTCTACGGGGATGCGAGAGCGATCGATCAAATCCGAGCACAGTTCTTCAAACTTGCCCCGCGTCAAAGTCGTGTCCAAGTGTTTTGGCCCGTCTTGAGTCGCGGTAATAAACGGCAGGTTGATTTCTGCTTGGGTAACGCTCGAAAGCTCAATCTTGGCTTTTTCGGCTGCTTCCGTCAGGCGTTGCAGTGCTTGTTTGTCTTTGCGAAGGTCAATTCCTTCGGCTCTTTGGAATTCGTTAGCGATGTAATCGACGATTTTTTTGTCGAAGTCGTCACCGCCGAGGTGAGTGTCTCCAGAAGTTGCTAGCACTTCAAATACGCCGTCGCCTACTTCGAGAATAGATACGTCGAAAGTACCGCCACCTAAGTCAAATACGAGGATGGTTTCGTTGCTCTTTTTATCTAACCCGTAAGCTAAAGCTGCTGCTGTAGGTTCGTTAATAATCCGCAGCACTTCTATACCGGCAATTTTTCCTGCGTCTTTCGTAGCTTGGCGCTGGGAGTCGTTGAAGTAAGCGGGAACAGTAATTACCGCTTGGGTAACAGTTTCGCCGAGGTATTTGCTGGCGTCTTCTACGAGTTTGCGGAGAACTTGTGCAGAAATTTCTTCTGGGGCAAATTGCTTGCCGCGGGCGGGACAGTCTAGTTTGAGGCTGTTGCCGACTTTGAGAACTTTGTAGGAAACTTCAGTGGTTTCGTGGGTTACTTCATCAACGCGACGCCCGATAAACCGTTTTACTGAGTAAAAGGTGTTTTCGGCGTTCATCACGGCTTGACGCTTGGCGATTTGTCCGACAAGTTGATCGCCATTTTTAGCATATGCTACTACAGAAGGTGTGGTGCGACCCCCTTCGGCGTTGGCTATGACGGTGGGTTTGCCGCCTTCCATAACTGCGACGCAGGAGTTTGTCGTACCTAAGTCAATTCCAACTACTTTTCCCATAGGGGTGTTCCGGCTCCAATCTCTACAAAATTTTGGTGTTTTATCTGTGCGATAGTCTGGTTATTCAGGACTGCCATTTTACCTCACGGTTTACGGGTAGTGAGTCCTGCTTTAATACAGTCTTCGATAGGGTGCTTATCTCTATACTGCGGGCGGTAGACCTTGCGATGAAGGGGTATTTACCGAACCTGTTGGGGGACGGTTGCATCCGTGAGGCTTGCACCGCTACAGTTGTTGACTGCTTTTCTTTACTCTTCCCAATGTACGGTGTGCGATCGATTCGGGTATTGTGGCAAACCGTATACGTTGTGTTGTATTTGCCGTCTTTGTGGTATAAATTTTTTTTGGTTGGTAGGGGCGATCGGTCGATCGGCTGGAAAATAAAAGTAAAATTTATCAGTTAGAGTCATGTTAAGTAGCGGTTGGAGGGGAGGGATTCACAGTTGCTGCCTGTTTGATTGTGTTCATCAGCATAAAAAGTGAAAAGGCTGTTTCCTGGCCTTCTAAGAAGCCAAACTTCTGGTAAAACTCTTTTGCATTCTCGTCTATGGCATCAACTCTGACACCGTAAACTCCTACTATTCTAGATACATCTAGTGAGCTAGCAAGGGCGTGAAATAATAGTTGTTTCCCCAGTCCTCTACCCTGCATTGAGCGATCGACCGCAAGTTTAGCAATCAGTATAGCTGGAATCGGATATCTAGGCAGCCTTTGGCGCAGGTCGGCTGGCAAGTCTTGGCGTTCAAGTACACCTGCACAGCAAGAATAATAGCCAACTATCTGAGTGCCTCCAGGCGAAAAAGCAACAAAAGTTTTGGCAATCCCATCTAGATCGTTTTTCTGAGCGTACTGTTTGAAGTACCTATCTAATTCTGGATTTCCAGAATTAAATGGGTCTTTTTTGAGACTGCTTGTACTGCGTCCTATTCTATCTATCGGACAAATAATAAAGTCCACAATTTATTCTTTGTTTGAGTTGCGATAGTCTTGAAATAGTTTTATCAGAGCTTCATTAGGGGGAGGCGGATCTAACATCATGTCTAACAAAAAATCCCAGTCGCGCTCGGACAGCTTCAAAACTGGGTTGCCCAAGGCTGCTGGGCCGTTGATCGTACCATCTGCTTCGGCAATGAATTCGTCGAGGACAAATAGGTAAGCCCACCAAGAGAGTCTGGTTTCGGTACTGGTTTCGGTTTTGACGAGCGATCGCATTTTGCTATTTCTCCCGCTACTAAGATTGCTTTCCTACTACTATTTTAACTCAAAAAGCCCAGCACATGGTATGGTGCGTCAGAGCCAAAAAACATTGTGAACTCCCAATAATCAATTCCTGACGCACCCTACAACTTTAGTTTCTATTTTTTACCGATCAGCAGAGCTGCCGGAAAGTAACTCAGAGCTTCACCAATTGCCAAGGTACCGTTACTTTCTACCACCTGATTTGTAATTGCATCTTTCCAAACCGACGGCATTTGCTCGGATAATTCCAAATTAGTATCTTTCCAGACTTGTTTGCCGATCGGCATTTCTTCCGGTTTGACAATTCCAGTCAAAAACCGGGGAGCAATGACAATAACGGTAGTCTCTCCAAAGCTTCTGGCAAAGGCAACAACATTATCTTTAAACGTGCCAACTGCTTCCAGGGGCACATAGTCACCTGATTGAAAAACTTGCAAGTATTTTTTTCTCGCTTCTAGCGCTCTTGCCGTCAAAAACAACTTAATTCTCGCGTCTTCTCGCGTCGCAATCAAATCTTCAACCAGTTGCAAAATATCCGTCTGAGCTTGCTCTTTTATTTCCCGCAAAACCTCGATTCTGCGCTCAAAATCAACGGGACGGCGGTTATCGGGATCGACGTGACTTAAATCCCAGAATTCCGTCCCTTGATAAATGTCGGGAACGCCCGGAGCCGTGATTTTCAGCAGCGTTTGAGATAAAGAATTGAAAATTCCGTAATTAGCTACTTTTTTACAGAAAGGTGTAAATTTGTTGAGAAACTGATTTTGTTCCGAAGGTTCGAGAACGCTATCGACAAAGGTCATAAAACCAGCTTCGTAGTCGTTATCCGGTCTCAGCCAAGCCGTATAAACTTTTGCTTCGCGGACTGCTTTAATGACATAATCTTTCAGGCGCTGGACATAATCAGTGTTTTCAATTCCCTCAAAGGGAAAACTGCCTAGCAGAGTTTGGTACAGGAAGTATTCGTCATTAGTATCTGGAACCATTCGATTCACAAAGTTGACTTTCTTAGAAGAGTTTACTTCTCTCCAAGACCTGACTTGCTGTTCCCATTCATCGGGAATTTCTGACAAAACGTTTATTCGGGCTCGCACATCTTCGCCGCGTTTGGTATCGTGGGTAGCTGTAGCATTCATTTTGTGCGGCCAAGCGACTTGCTGCTGTTGGTTGAACTCGTGAAAATCTACCAGCGACACGCCGAACTGACTGGGATTTCCTCCCACTTCGTTGAGTGATAAAAGCCGATAGTAGACGTATAAAAGCGTGTCTTCCACGCCTTTTGCCATTAATGGGCCTGTCAACTGCTGGAGTTTCATTACAAAGTGCCGACGCTGCTCTTTTTGTTCTGGTGTTAGAGTTTCTTCTTCTTCGAGCAACAGCACCGTTTCGATAAATTTAAGTTCCTTGAGGAGTCGCGGTACTTGTTCTTTGGCATGGGCGATCGCATATTTTACGTAAGTGCGATCGGACTCTCTCAAACCGTCTTGATTGATGTAAGTTCGGTAGACTGGAAAAATTGTCAAAACAGCCGCCAATGCTTTTTCCAAACCGGGACGAGTAAAGTCATTTCCCTGTCTCGATTGACCGGAGATATTCTTCAAAAGTTGAGCTAGATTGTCTACATCTCCCGCCAAGTTTTTCTCAACAATCAGTCCTTTTTTATCTAAAAACAACTGTTCGTAGGGAACGGTCAAGCGAGTAAATCTCTGATATATTTCGCTAAATTGCTGTTCGCGATCGCACCGACAGAAAACGCCGTTTACGTAATTCAAAAAGTCGTAGCCGCTAGTTCCCTCAATCGGCCAATATGACGGCAAATCTTCTTCGTGTTCCAGAATCTTTTCAACAGTAATATAAGTGTCTCCCACTTTCTCCCGGAGCCGTTTCAAATATTCTGTGGGATCGTACAGTCCGTCGATGTGGTCGATTCTCAATCCGGTAAACTTTTCCTCATCAACCATGTCGAATATCAGAGCATGGTTTTTGTGAAAAACTTTAATCTCTTCAACTTTTACCGAAATAAGTTCGTTGACCGTAAAAAACCTTCGGTAGTTAATTTCTTCGGCCCCCACTTTCCAGAAAGCCAGACGGTAAAACTGCTCGGAAAGCAAATCGTCTAGCAAATTAAAGCTTTCTGGATTTCCCTTTTCTCCGTTAAAAACTTTGATATTTTCATCGATGAATTCCTGTACAAGGGGATTTTGATTGTAGAGTTCCCACAGGAGTCCTTTGACAAAAGCTATCTGATCGTATCGGGTTTTACCTTTAGTTTCTGAAGGTGTATTTTTAATCAAATAAAGAATTCCCAAAAACTTGATAAAATCTGGATGGCGTCTGCCTAATTCCCTGGCTAAATGCCCCAAATTATGACTGATAAATTTAGCATAAGATTCAATTCTTACTGGCAATTGTAAGCTATAATAATTGATAGTCAGCCCAATTTCGCTGTATTTGAGTTGAATCTCGCCATTTTCCAGACACTCTCCATAAAAATTGCCCAGCAGTGGAGCCAGCACTCGACCCCTGAGATGTTCGTAAGCGTGATTCCATTCAATATCAAAGTAATCAAAATAGTCGGAATCTGGCCCGTGTTCCAATACGTCTAACAGCAGCAAATTTTGAGTATCGTAAGCCATGTGGTTCGGAACAATATCTTGCAGCCATCCCATGTTCCGTTTCTTGATTTCGTATGTGAGGGCTTCAAAATTTTCTGAGGTTCCCAATTCGGGATTGATCTGATTTGAGTCAACGACATCGTATCCGTGAGAGCTGCCTTTTCTGGCTTTAAATATTGGTGAAGCGTAAACGTCGGTAATTCCTAAATCTTCCAGATAGCTAAGGATTTGTTTTGCGGATTCAAAGTTAAAACCTGCATGAAATTGAATCCGATAAGTTGTTGTGGGAATTCTCATCATGTTAATTTTACTCCTGCTTGTTTAGGGTTTTCTTTTTTAAGAATATATGAGGCAGAGCCTCCTGAACTGCATTCCCAGGCATAGCCTGGGAATGAGAGAGGCTCTGCCTCCCGTTTCTTGTTCCTAGGCTCTGCCTAGGAACGCCTGTATTTGAGGCTCTGCCTCGACTTTTAATTATTCTAATTCGTAGAGTGCGAAACTCTGCGGTTTAACGGTCAATTTTTGCTCTGAAGTTATCTTTTCAGGCAAGCTAGAACCTGAACCCATCCATTTTTCATCAGCAGAGTCTAAAATTTTGTGACCGTTGCCCTGGGGAAGTGCAGCCGTAAAAGCTACCTCTTGCCTGTTGAAGTTTAGAATGCAGAATATCTGGCTGTCATCTGTCCAACGACGTAGAAATAAGATTTTTTCCGCTTCAATGCTGGACACTTCTAGACTGTTTTTGTCGAGTTTTTTAAGGGCTGGTATTGTCCGCCGCAGGTGAATCAAATGTTGGTGCCATTCCCAAAGGATTTTGTGTTTGCCTTGGGTTTGTTTTTCCCAGTTTAACTTACACTTATCGAAAGTCTCAGGACTCTGGGGGTCTTGAAACTCGCCTCGGCCTTCAAAGATTTTAAATTCTTGTTGTTTGTCTTTGCGGATAGCTTCAATTAAGTTTTCGTCCGAGTGGGAAACGAAGTAAAAAAACGGTGCTTCTTCCCCGTATTCTTCTCCCATAAAAAAGAAGGGAATGTAGGGAGAAATTAAGACTGTGCCGGCTGCCAGTTTCAATCCTTCAAAGTCAACTATTTTGGATAGTCTGTCTCCCAAAATGCGGTTGCCGATTTGGTCGTGGGTTTGGGCAAACACCAAAAATTTATGACCCGGTTCATCCTTAACAGAATTGCCGTGTCTCCGCTTTCTGTGGGGGGCGTACTGGCCGGAGTAAACAAAGCTTTCTTTGAAGGCTTTTTCTAAGTGTTCGCACTTGCCGTAATCTTGGTAGTATCGGTCGTCTTCTCCGGTGAGCAAGGCGTGCAGTGCGTGGTGGAAATCATCGCACCATTGGGCGTCTAGTCCGAAGCCACCGAGTTCTTTGGGACGTACAGTGCGGACATCATTTAAGTCACTTTCGGCTATTAAGTAAAGTTTCCGTCCTAGTTCTTGGGAAATATCGGCTGTGGCATCGGATAGTTCTTGTAAAAAAGGTCTTGCACCTACTTCAAATATTGCTTGAATGGCATCTAATCTCAGGGCATCGATGTGATAGTCTCGAAACCAGTAGAGGGCGTTTTCAATAAAGTAGTTACGCACACCGTCGCTGTAGGCGTCGTCGAAGTTGAGGGGGTCTCCCCAAATCGAGCCGTATTTTGAGGTAAAGTAGGGGCCGAAGTCCCTGAGATAATTTCCTTCGGGGCCGAGGTGGTTGTACACTACATCGAGAATTACTGAAATGCCGTGTTCGTGGCAGGCGTTGACGAGTGTTTTGAAGCCTTCGGGGCCGCCGTAGGAGTTTTGAACGGCGTAGGGATATACGCCGTCATATCCCCAGTTTCGATCGCCAGGAAATTGGGCTACTGGCATTATTTCGATGGCGTTGATTCCCAATTCTTTAAGTTGTTTTAGCTGGGGAATTATTGCTTCAAATGTTCCGGCTTGGGTGAATGTGCCGACGTGCAGTTCGTAAATAATCATTTCGGCTAGCGGCACGCCTTGCCAATTTGTGTCAGTCCAAGTAAAAATATTTTCATCTATTACTTGCGACGGAGCGTGCACGCCTTGGGGTTGATATTTTGAGGCTGGGTCTGGTCGGTCTATTTTTCCTTCGAGTTGGTAGGTATAAAGGGTTCCTGGTTCGATGTCTGTAGCTGTGGTTTGCCAATAACCTTCTGCGGATTGTTGCAGGGGTATCAGGCGTTTTTTTGGGGAAACAATTTGGACGGCGATTTGTTTGAGGGTGGGCGCCCAAACGGTAAATTCACATTGGTTATTGCCGAGGTAATTTGCTCCTATCTTCACTTTGAGCTGTTCTCCTTATAAAATAGGTTGGTAGTTCGATCGCCCGACGCGCTATCAAATGCTTGCCCTTAACGTTCAGCGCCTGTTTAGACGGTAATATTACTTAATATAACAAACAACTAACTTTAGACAGAGGCATCAAAGGGGAAAATTGGGTAAGGGGCAAAAGTAGCGGTTGGTGAGGCCGAAATTACAGCAGGAATCGGCACGGGGGCGATCGCCAAATTAACGGCCTGGAATCGTTAATATTTCTGGTTGATATCATGTCGAAAATCTACCTAAAGGTAGGTCAAAAATCAGCGCGAGTGTATTTTTTATGGTTATGGCTTTTGGACGGGAAATCTGCTGCAATCTCGACTCGGCGGAGTCTCGCGAGTGGTTGGTGACAAACGGGATCGGCGGTTACGCTAGCGGGACGATCGCAAATCTCCTCACCCGCCGCTATCACGGGTTGCTGGTAGCAGCCCTCAAACCCCCGCTGGGACGCACTTTGATGCTCGCCAAGCTGGACGAGACGGCTGTGTATAACGATCGCGCCTATCCGCTTTATACAAACCGCTGGGCCGACGCAACGATGGAACCCCACGGCTACAACTACATCGAAAGCTTTCACCTCGAAGGGACGACACCTGTTTGGAGGTTTGCTCTCGCCGACGCTATCCTGGAAAAGCGGATTTGGATGCAGCAAGGTGCTAACACAACATATATTCAATACCGCTTGCACCGCGCCTCACAACCGATCGCCCTCGCTGTCAAAGCCCTGATCAACTATCGCGACTACCACCACACCACGAACGTCGGCGACTGGCAGATGAGCCTACAAACCTTGGAAAGCGGGGTTTGCGTAACTGCATTTCCCAAGTCTGCACCCCTGTACCTGCTGACGGATGCCGAACCAGAGGCCCAATTTCGAGTTTCTACGCCTTTATACAATTGGCATTACGGATTTGACCTAGCAGCCGAAAAGCGCCGCGGATTGGACTACTGCGAGGAGCACTTGCACGCGGCGACTTTTCACATGACGATCGCACCGGGAAGTTCTCTCACATTGATAGCGAGCACCGAGAAAAATACCGAACTCAACGGCGGTACAGCTTTAGAAGTGCGCCGCACTTATGAGGGAGAAGTGCTGGAAAAATGGTCAAAAGCGAGCAAATCTCCCGACTGGATAAATCGCTTAGTGCTAGCCGCCGACCAATTCATCGTCAGCCGCCCGGTAGCAGAGGAACCGGAGGGGAAAACCATCGTCGCCGGATATCCCTGGTTTAGCGACTGGGGGCGCGATACGATGATTAGCTTGCCCGGTCTCACAATCTGTACCGGGCGATGGGAAATTGCGCGATCTATTTTGCGGACATTTGCGCGGTATGTCGATCGGGGAATGCTGCCGAACCGCTTCCCGGATGCGGGCGGCGCACCGGAATACAACACCGCAGACGCCACTCTGTGGTACTTTGAGGCAATTCGCGCTTATATCGATGCCACGGGGGACGACGAACTTTTGAGCGAACTCTGGCCTACTTTATGTGAGATTGTTGATTGGCACATACAGGGAACTCGGTATAACATCCGCGTCGATCCCGATGACGGTTTAATCTACGCGGGCGAAACCGGGGTGCAACTGACTTGGATGGATGCGAAAATCGGCGATTGGGTGGTGACGCCTCGGATTGGTAAGCCGATCGAACTCAGCGCGCTTTGGTACAATGCTATACAAGCTATGGCAAGTTTTGCTCGAAAACTGGGCAAGCCTCACAATGAATACCAGCAATTGGGCGATCGAACAGCCG
Organism: Microcoleus sp. T3_D1; assembly: GCF_036700405.1. Classification (NCBI taxonomy): domain Bacteria; kingdom Bacillati; phylum Cyanobacteriota; class Cyanophyceae; order Oscillatoriales; family Microcoleaceae; genus Microcoleus; species Microcoleus sp. T3_D1. The sequence continues at coordinate 23,004 of NZ_JAUBOV010000058.1, read as the reverse complement.
CCGGATTCCCTCGTTTCTGGAACGCCTCAACCGGTTACTGTTACGACGTTCTCGACGGCCCCGACGGACACGATAGTTCGCTGCGGCCCAACCAAATATTCGCCGTATCCTTGCCCCTATTAACTGGGTATCCGCCTCCGAACTCTTTATCCGCAAGGGGACTGCGGGCAAAGGAAACCCACCGCTATACACCGTTACTGACACCCATCCAGCAGCGCGGCGTGGTGGACGCCTGCGCCCAGCAACTTCTCACTTCTGTCGGCCTCCGCAGCCTCTCGCCGCAGCACCCGCAGTATCGCGGCGCATACGGAGGCGACCAATTGCAGCGCGACAGCGCCTACCACCAGGGCACAGTTTGGGGCTGGCTGATTGGCCCGTTTGTCTTGGCGCACTTGCACGTATACAAAGACCCAGCACAAGCTCGCGAATTTTTCGCACCGATGGCACATCATATAAGGGCCGCCGGAGTTGGCAGTCTGGGCGAAATTTTTGAGGGCGACGCCCCCCACTCGCCGCGAGGCTGCACGGCTCAAGCTTGGACAGTGGCTGAGGTGCTGCGGGCTTGGTTGGCAATTAATACTGTGGGTGTTTAAATGGGGAATGTTATCTTTGGGTGAAAAAGAGATTTATGGCATTATTATTAGCGGGCGATATTGGCGGAACTAAGACTATTTTGCGCTTAGTGGAAAGGACTGTTAACGGTGAAATGAACGCTCTTTATGAGTTTCGCTATCCGAGCGGCGAGTTTCCCGATTTAGTACCGATGGTGCAGCAGTTTTTGACGGAAGCTGGTATGAAATTGGATTTTGCGCCATTGCCTGAAAAAGCTTGTTTTGCGATCGCAGGCCCGGTGGTTAATAACACTGCAAAACTGACTAATTTGCCTTGGAGGCTAGATGCGAAGCGTCTGGAACAAGAATTAGGAATATCCCGCGTCAGTTTAATTAATGATTTTGTTGCGGTTGGCTACGGCGTGTGGGGTTTGGATGCTAAAGATTTGCACATTTTGCAAGTCGGAAAACCCCGCCAACACGATCCAATTGCTGTTATTGGTGCGGGGACTGGTTTGGGAAATTGTTTTGGAATTCCCGAAGCAAATGGCATCAGGGTTTTTTCTTCGGAAGGGGGACACGGGGACTTTGCTCCTCGTTCCGAGTTGGAGTTTGAATTGCTGAAATATTTGTTAGCAAAACACGACATTCAAAGAATATCGATCGAGCGTGTAGTTTCGGGACAAGGGATTGTTTCAATTTACCAGTTTTTGCGGGACAGAAAGTTTGCTCCTGAATCGTCGGAGGTAGGGGAAGTTATCAAAAAATGGGAGTCAGAGGTCGGGAAAACTGAAAAGACTGTCGATCCGGGTGCTACAATTGCACAGGCGGCACTCAAAAAGTGCGATCGGCTTTCCGAACAAACAATGCAAATGTTTGTAGAAGCTTACGGTGCAGTGGCGGGAAATCTGGCTGTGACACTGTTACCTTACGGCGGTTTGTACGTAGCTGGCGGCATTGCTGCTAAGATTTTGCCGCTGATTCTAGAAGGGGGTTTTATGCGGGCTTTTACGCACAAAGGCCGGATGGATTCGCTGTTAGAAATGATGCCGGTTCGTCTTGTATTGAATCCCAATGTAGGGTTAATTGGTGCGGCTGTTTGTGCGGCCGGTCTTTAGGATAATTTTAAATAGTTTGGGGCGGGCAAGATGCCCACCCCACAAGAATATTTGTGGCAGAGGCATCTTGCCTGTGCAAATATTTGGGGCGGGCAAGATGCCCACCCCACAATAATTTTTGTGGCACAGGCATCTTGCCTGTGCAAATAGTTTGGGCGGGCAAGATGCCCACCCCACAAGAATCCTTGTGGCACAGGCATCTTGCCTGTGAAATCCTTGTGGCACAGGCATCTTGCCTGTGAAATCCTTGTGGCACAGGCATCTTGCCTGTGAAATCCTTGTGGCACA
>NZ_JAUBOV010000058.1:0-20947 GCF_036700405.1 Microcoleus sp. T3_D1 | reverse complement strand
GGCATCTTGCCTGTGACTGAAGCTTGGGCGGGCAAGATGCCCACCCCACATGAAATTCAGAAAAAGCTAAACTTCATACATTTGCCAGAAAAAAGGATATTCCTCTGGAGTCACTGAAAGACCAGCTTTGACAGGATTTTGCCTAATATATTCCCAAAAAACCTGAAATTCTCGTTCATCTCTGACAATGTGGTCATGTCTCTCATCCTGCCAGACAGTACCAATATGCTTCATCACCTTGGGAATTTGTTTAGAACTGTAGCTTTTCATACTGTGTAGAATGCTGCTGAGCGACCAGAATTTATGATCCGGCTTTGCTAAAGGCTGCATGAGCATATGCACATGATCGGGCATTACAACTAAGCAAAAGATTTGATACCTTTGCCTATCAAAAAACTTGCAAGCATTGAGGACAACTTTCCTCGCCGCTGGATTTAATTCCAGCTTCTCCCAAGTATTAAAAGTGATGAAATAGACCGATCCTTCTAACTCCCAATGAGGTAAATTTCTGTAAGTAACTTTTAATTGAGCCTCTCTGAGTTTAAGTTGCCGACTAGAAGCCTGTCCCACAAAAAGCTGATATTGACCTGTGGGGTCGGCATCTTTCCCGCCCAAATTCTGATTGCTTGCCTGACTCAAATTTTCGCGAATCATATGACTAAGTACAACCGCAACTTATTATAAAATAGCCTAAAGAAAGCCAAATTTCAATACCTTTACCGAGGATTTTTGTAAAGTCTTTAAGCATTGTGGGGTGGGCATCTTGCCCGCCCCAAATATGCAAGTTAAATGGTCACAACTTATCTCATCTTCAAAATCTTCTGTGCCGCACTTTCAGATACCGGCATCACCGATAACCGATTGCCTTTCCTCACCACCAAAATCTCATCAGCACTCAACTTTTGTTTCAGTTCATCCAAAGATATTAACTTAGCAAATTCCTCAACAAACTCAACTCTCACAGTTTGCCAACGAGGAGCATCAAACGGCGACTTAGGATCATAATATTCGCTATTAATATCGAACTGACTCGGGTCAGCAAGTCCAGTTTCTACGACACGCACTAAGCCGACAATACCCGGAAATTTAGTATTAGAATGGTAAAAAAATACTAAATCTCCCCGACTCATTTCTCGCATAAAATTGCGCGCTTGATAGTTGCGAACGCCATCCCAAATCGAAGTGCGATCGCCCTTCAAGTCCGCAATACTGTAAACATCTGGTTCCGACTTCATCAGCCAATAATTCATAGAATATCTTTCCGCTTCTGCAACCACAGAGTCAACATCAAATAAACCAAAATATGCACGCACAAAATACCCCAGTTTAAACCCAAATTCTCCCAGGTTGGATCGTAAACAGGAGTAGGCTCAAACGGCTGAGGAAGCGTACTCCCATCCGGCAATGTAGTAGGTGCGGGAACCATCCCATTCACATTAACTAAAGAGCCGTAAGCACCCACAGACCAGCGGCTTAACATCAGCCAAGAAAACTTGCTCGCCGCACCTTCCATCTTAAACAAAACTCCCGAAAAAATAATCTGAGGCAGCAATAATAGAGGCAAAGCGCTATTAGCTTGAGAGCTATTTTTAACAATTGCGGAAACGACTAATCCGAGGCTTATGCAGCTCATCAAAGTTAGGAATGTGGTAATAGTTGCCCCCATCGCCCAGGAAATCAAACTCGGTTCGGGGGATTTAAAAGCAATCAGAATAACTCCTACCATTAACAGCGTTTGCAATACTGCCAAACCAGAAAGTATAAATATTTTTGAACCTAAATAAGCAAACAATCCTAAATTGACCAAACGTTCGCGCAGATAAATAGCAGATTCTTTAACAATTTCTTGCAGAGAAGTTGCCAGTCCTACCCAAATCGCCGCGCAGGTAAATACAAATAAAACTCTGAGCGCTAAAGGTGCTAAAGTTGCCTCCGGTGCGCCAATTAATGGGTCTTTATCTCTGACCGCTAGCCGCAGCAAACTAATGCCGATCGGAGCCGTTAAAAGAGCTAAACTCAAGTTAACTAAGTCGCGGGAAACGAGCTGAAAATAGCGCTGGAAAAGCAAAACGAGTTGTTTTACAAAAGATTGAGATTTTGGTACAGAAGGTGCTGAAGGCGTTTTTGCATTAGCCTTGCCTCTGCTGAAGTGGTTGACAATATAGCGCTGATAGTAGGGAGATTTATTAAACTTTTCTGCCCAGCTTTGAACGTTGGTTTCTCCTGTTTCTAATTCGTTGTAAATGTCTGCAAAATCGCCCGTTTTGACATCGAAAAAATCGAGCGCTTCCCTAGGCGGGCCGAAGTAACAGAGGCGACCGCCGCGACCCATAAACACAATCCGATCGCACATCGTGATATTTGCCGTCGCGTGAGTCACCAAAATCACCGTCCGGCCTTGATTTGCCAACTTTCGCAGCAGTTGCATCATCTTCTTATCCAAACCCGGATCGAGTCCTGAAGTCGGTTCGTCTAAAAAGAAAAGTTTCGGGTCTGCTAACAGTTCAACTCCGATGCTGACCCGCTTTCGCTGTCCGCCGCTAAGCTGTTTTACCAAAGCCTTGCGACGGTGAGTCATTTCAATATCTTCTAAAGTTTTTGCGACTACCTGCTTGACATCTGTATCGGGAGGTAAGCGCAATTTAGCGGCATAACTCAAGACTTCTTCTACTGTCAAATCTGCGTGCACAATATCATCTTGAGGGACGTAACCGATTTGATTGCGGTAAATATTGAAGTTTTGGCGCAGGTTATCGCCATTGAGAAACACAGCGCCGTTAGTAGTTTTTTCAATGCCTAAAAGCGTCCGCATTAAAGTAGATTTACCCGCACCGCTACCGCCGACTAAAGCCACAAACTCCCCCGGTTCGATCGCCAAAGTGATGCCATCCAAACGCTTCGGAATCACCAGACAGTCAGCATCCAAACGAATTTGATGGCCGGAGTCTTGCATCTGCAACTCACCGCTGCGGTAAGTTAGAGTAAACGGGCCGATCCGAATTGCATCTCCCTCGGACAACTGTACAGAATTTGTCACTCGCTGACCGTTAACAAAAACCCCGTTAACGCTGTGGTCTCGCAAAATATAATTGCCGCGACTGTCTTGGTCAATTGTCGCGTGGCGTCTAGAAACAAGCGGCGCATCTAATTGCAGCGAAGCGTTTGGATCGCGGCCCAACAAAACCGACCGATTCTTAAGAAGAATTGACTGCTTGCTAGGGACAGCAACCTGATTCGCCAGCGGATTAAAATAAGTCAGCAAAACTTGATTTTGAGGATCGAGACCGATTTTAATTTCTGTGCCGTTTTTCAGGCAATAACCGTCATTGGGAGTGATGCGAGTGCGATCGACAAATAAGCCATTAGTGCTCGGCCGCTGGCCGTCACCGTCGTAAATCCAGTAATTATCCCCTATTTGGCGCAAAACAGCGTGAACGCCGGAAACTGCGCGCCAGGGTTCGGGAATGGCTAAATCAGCACGAGTGCGATCGCGCCCCAATACGTGCTGTGGCTGTTTTAACTCTAACTGTAAAACCTCGCCTTGATTGCTTAATACTAAATACGGTCGATCGCTTAAAGCAGTCAGTTGTCCTATATAGCCTGTCATACTTCAATCGCGGTTTTTGCACTCACTTTTGTCAGCATATCAAAAAGTGGAAGTCGTTAGTCATTAGTCATTAGTGCGTAGGTTGGGTTGAGGAACGAAACCCAACATTTTCGCTACAATTTTCCACGGGCCCAAGCGTCTTGACTTATATTAAGCAAGTCTACTTAGCAACAACCGACAAACTGCGAAGCCGATTAATTGCCGCCGCCAATTCAAAGCGCCGAAACATGGCAAAATCCCCTTCAGGAAAAGGCGATAAAATATCCATGCCCTGCGCGTCAATATCTGCCATCACCAAATCTATGATTTCCGACAAAGTGCGTTTCCCGTCCATGTATTGCTGCTTAGCATAAACCATTGCCGCAGCGATCGCCCTTAACTGTCCGCTGTCCACAAGTTGCTCAACATAACCCAAATCAATCTCCTCAGTTCCAAAAGACAATTCATCAACATCCCGCACCTTCACCCGCACATCTCGCCGTCCGCGACTCGGATCTAAACTAGCAGGAATCGGCACTCTTTGAGTAAGCTTACCAAAATTTTCTCCCCCTTCAGCAGCACGGCTAATCGAGTAATTTTTAGCAATCTCTTTAGCTTCTTCCGTCACATTATATGCTTGAAAATTTTCCATTGCAATCACAGTATCCGCCACATCAAAATAATCACCGCTTCCCCCCATGACTAAAATAGTCGATACGCCATAATCTGCATACAATTGTCTCACTTTATCAATAAACGGTGTAATCGGTTCCTTATCCTTAGCAATGAGTTCCTGCATTCTGCGATCGCGAATCATAAAATTCGTCGCCGCCGTATCCTCATCCACCAATAAAACAGGCACTAAATCCTCTTCATAAATTAATCCGTGTATCCGTGTCAAAATCCGTGTCGTGCCTTCCTTCTTCCTTCTCCCCACTTCCAAAACCTCAATAATATTAGCAGCTTGCGACGTGCTACCGCTCGCATTTTCAGTATAAAATTGTGCAGTATCTCTACCTTGCGGCAAGTGGTTAATAAAAGGCGAAATATCAACTCCCGCAACACTTCTGCCATCTTCCGCCCTAATTTTCACCGCCGCCGGACTCGTCACCACAAATTCCCTACCATCTCCCGGAATTCGGTTGTAAACTCCCAACTCGATCGCCCTGAGTAAAGTTGATTTGCCGTGATAGCCGCCCCCAACAATCAAAGTAATGCCAGCGGGAATACCCATACCGGAAATCAAACCGCGATTCGGACAATTAAACTCAACTTTTAACGACGGCGGCGACTGAAAAGCCACAGCATTATTTAACAAAGGACTGTTGTCAACACCGCTGCGGCGGGGCAAAATAGAACCGTCAGCAACAAACGCAACTAATCCGTTTTCAGCTAACTGCTGCCGCAGCCAGTCAGCATCTTCTACAGTTTCAACGTGACGGCGACATTCCGCAGCATTTAAGTTAGCATACTTCAGAGAATTGCTGACAATTTGCGGAATATCTTCGCACAGCATTTCAGCAGCTTGTCGCCCTAAGATACTGCGTCCGCCCGCTGGAAGTCCGACGGCAAATCGCAGTTCAACTCCTCCTAAATCTTCAATATCGGATGTATGTGAGGAAATTATAAATGCGGAACTTCGCTCTAAAACTTCTTGTCCGAAGCGAGTCACTGCAATCAAACCGCTTTTTCCTGTGCCGCGTTTGCTGCTGATGCTGTAGGCTGCTTGGTCAAACTGGCGAGTTAGGTAATCTCGCAAGGCTATTTCTCGACTGCGATAATTGAAAAGTTCGCGGGGAATTTGAGCAATGTTTGGCGGAACTATAACTCTAAATTTACTGGGAGAAGCAAAGGGATCTCCCTGCACGTAATCAATAATTAATGTGAATTCAGAAAAGTCGTATTTACCTTGAATGTCTTTGTATGCTTTGTAGCCTCGATTGTCTAGTTGCAGTAAATGCCGTTGCAAGCTTTCTTTGTTAGTCATTGGTTATTGGTTATTAGTTGGCAGTTGGCAGTAGTCAGTTGGCAGGATCAATAACAGTCATCATGCCCACTGCCCCATGCCCGATGCCCCATCCCCAATTGCCAATTCCCCATGCTCAATTACCGAATTTCCAATAATTTAGCCGTGGCATTGACAACAATTTGAGCAGAACCGGCGAAAAAAGGTCGATCGATAGTTGCTAATGTATCGCTAGATTGGTGATAGTGGGGCGATCGCAAATTTGCAGTATCCGTCACCAACACAGCACCAATTCCTTTATACCAAAAAGGCGCGTGGTCGCTGCGTAAAACATCGGGAGTCAGCAACCCTTTGAGGGGAACCGGCAGCGCCACCACCGGCGGCAAATCGGCTTTTCGCGACTCCGCAAAACTTTTCAATAGCAGCGGATGTTCCGCATCCCCAATCACAGCGATAAACTCCCCTTTGTCGGGAGAAGTTACCCCCGATGCTTCTAGAAAAGGTTGCGCTGTCAATCCTTCGGGATATTGCTGGCATCCGGGGGTGCGGCACGCATAACCTAGCATATCTAGGACGATCGCTCCCTGCAAATTTTTTAACCGCGCCTCGCTACCGGTGAATGCTAAACTGCCTAAAAGTCCGATTTCTTCCCTGTCGAAAAATGCTACTTGCAGTGTCCGAGGTGTGGCACGAGAACCCAGCAATCTTGCTACTTCTAAAACTACTGCAACTCCCGTCGCATTGTCGTCAGCGCCTGGGGAGTTTGGTACAGTATCGTAGTGTGCTGCGACTAAAATTGCACCGGCGTTTGAGTCAGTACCTTTTCTCTCCGCGAAGACATTAATTCCGCGATCGAACGGCTGCAACTCTGCGGAAAATCCTAATGTTTGCAGTTGTTGGGAAATATAGTCTCTAGTAAAAGAGCGATCTCGTTCTCCATCGCGTTCTCCTGCTAAAGTCTCGACGTGTTTCCACAACCGAGATGGGTCAATTTGGGGCAGATAAAAAGCATTTTTTTCAGCAGGAAGCGGTAAGGGAGACGGGTTTTGGGAAGTGTGGATATTGCGATCGATCCCAACTTCGGGTACAGCCGACAACCGCTGCCACGAGTCAGAACCCCACCCGACAGCCGTCACCGCAACCAGAATAAATAGCGCTATCCAAATCAATTGTTTCATTAGTAAGTGTATTGGAGATTTTAGACAGAGCTTACGCACTCCTCGCTCCCATCAACCGGGTTTTTTAGCGGAAGCGAGGGCTGCCACAAAGTCTTTTCGTAAAACCCGGTTGATGCGTTCAGAACTGTTATCTTTTAGATTTTAGATTGACACCAGAGTTAAAAATCAACCAGTTTCAAAAAATGAAACTCAAAAATCTGAAAATTCACGGCGCCAGAGGCAGTTTTGTATTTTATCTCTAAAAAAGCAGGTAAAAGCCTTGGGATGTTGCCGTCGAATCTGTCTTGCTTATTTGAGCGTTCGACGGCGACATTCAAATCACTAATTTACCTTGAAAATTTACCAAGCAAAACTACTTCTTTTCCCACTCAATCTCCTTATTCTCCAATATCAACCCGCTGCTGCTGGGAACAGCGTAAGGAATAGTTGTGGCGGAAAATTTTACTATTTCAGTTGGTTGTTGAAACCACTCGGAATAAGTGGGATTGAGTTGGTCGTACAGTGCTTTTAAAGCTTGAATTTCTGCCTCTAGCTGCGCTGCTGCTTGATTGATTCTGCGAGCTTGTGTTTGCAAGCGCTTTTCCCCGGTTTGAACTTTGTTTTCTAGTTCTTGCCAGTGCTGTCCTGCCGCCAATTTATCTATTTCAGCTTGTTTGTAGGACAGTAAAGCCTGTTTTTGTTGCAGTTGCTTTTCAGTAATTTTAGTCTCTCGGTCAATCTCCTGGATTTGCTGCAACCACTGCTCCCCAAAAGCAGCAGTTTGCTGATGGAACTCGGCAATAGCTTCAGGAGTATTATTTTTGGGAAAACTGACTGCCACTCGGCACTCAGAGCGCTGTACGCCAAGTTTTTCCCGCGACTCTTGCAGGGCGGCAACTTCTGCTTCTAGCGCGCGGACTTCTTTTTGGAGTTCTGGGATGGTCTGACTCATGGGTTCAATTAGTGGACCTCTGCATCGATTTTAAGCTAATTGTTTATTTTTCTAACAAATCCCGATCGCCTCCTTGCGGGAATTATCTAATTTTAGCGCGCTCCCACCCGGTGTCTAGGCAGAATGGGGGATAATTTGTGGCACAATGGCTGATGACACATTTTAAATTAAGATTAAAATTATAATTAGTTATAAAGCTCAATTATTAGCTTGGTAAAATTTAATTTACAAATCCACATAAATTAATGGTGGCTGGGTTTTCCTATGGCAGAGAAAGTTCTGCTAAAGTTTTTTAGATTTATGGTTCCTCCAAAAAATATTGGGGAGTAGGAAATAGAGCAAATGAAAATAATTTTTCAATTAATGTTGGGATATTTCGCGGTTGCTATTTTTGGTGTGGAATGTGGCATTAATCCAAAAATATTACCGACCAGCCTAGGAGATGGGCACGGCAATCGCCCTGTTGAAGGGATTTTGATTGGCTATCAGAAACATAGCTATTTGCGATCGACATCTCGCCCCCTTACTTCTGCAAGCGCAGCATTATTTTTGGATAAATTATCCCAAATAAAACCAGTAAATTTACCGACATACAATTATATACAATCTCAGGAAACTTCGAGAAAAAAACCTACGATTAAGTTGACAGTAATCGGTTATTTTCTGGTTTTTCTTTGTTTAGTAATCTCATTATTGAGCAGGGCGAAGACAGTAAATAGCTTATCCAAGACGATGATGTTAATCCAGCCGAAGTCTGAAACAGAGAATGACAAGCTACCAAAAGGAGAAAAAGTGTTGTATCCAAAAAAAGAACAGGATATCTGGCATACTATTGCCCAAATGACCCAAGATTTGCAGCAAACTGCCGAATATGCCCTCGATATTTGCGAGGAAATGAACGTCTCGATAATTGCGACAACTCCGGGCGGTCATATCCTGTCGTTAAACCAAGCTACCTGTCAACTTTTGGGATACTCTAAAAAAGAGTTGTTAGGCCAACCAATAGCCGGACTTTTTAAGAAAAGTGAATCACCTGCACAGGAGTTAGAGTTAGCAAGTTTAACAGCCGAAGGTTCTGTCCACAACGTGGAAAAAGTCTACCTTTCCAAACATGGAAAAAAAATAATTGTACTGCTTTCTATTTCAATTATTCGCGACGGTCAAGGCAAGGTCAGCGGCAAGTTATATATAGCACAAGATATTACTGATAGCAAGCGGGCTGAAAGAAATTTGCGGCGCAGTGAAAAAAAGTTTCGCCAACTGATTGAAACGGTTAATGCTGCTGCATTTATCTATCACCGCAGACAGTTGCGCTATGTCAATGCTCAGACAGAAGCTCTGACAGGATATTCTCGTGAAGAATTGCTAGCGTTGGATTTATACGATTTAATTCATCCAGATTTTCGAGAAATAGTTAAAAAATGGGGTAAATCCAGCCATGCGCGCTCCATTCCCGGCTCAAAATATGAATTAATAATACTCACGAAAACTGGAAAAATGCGCTGGATTGAAGCAACTGTAGATATTATAAAATTTGAAAAAAAAGCCTCAATATTAATCACAGCGTTTGACATCAGCGATCGCAAATTAGCAGAGTTAGAACTCGAAACATCTCTTTCGTTGCTTCAAGCAACCATTGAATCTACTGCTGACGGTATTCTGGCGGTTGACAGTGCAGGAAAAATTGTCAGCTTTAACCGTAAATTTTCCGAAATGTGGCAGTTGCCGGATTTGCTGGTTGATTCGAGAGATAACAACCAAATTTTGGGGTTTGGAATCAACCAGTTAAAATACCCGGAAATATTTCTCAACTGTGCTAAAGAATTGTGCGCTCGCCCCGCAGCAGAAAGTTACGATATCATCGAGTTGACAGATGGCAGAATCTTCGAGCGCTACTCGTTGCCCCAGCGCACTGGAGGCAAAATTACTGGTCGAGTATTCAGCTTTCGGGATGTAACGGAACGGGTGCAATCCGAAGAAAAACTCCGCAAAAGCGAAGAACGCTTTCACCTGCTGACGCGGGCGACAAATGACGCCGTATGGGATTTTGATTTGTTAAAAAATGAGTATTGGTTGAGCGAAGAATTTGAAAAAGTTTTTGGATACAAACTCAACGAAACTCAGACTATAGAGTTAGAATCATGGTGGCTAAATATTCATCCCGAAGAACGGGAAAGAGTGATGTTAAGCTTCTACGAAACAATGAGCTCAGGCGCTCAATGTTGGTCGGAAGAATACAGCTTTCACCGTGCAGACGGGGGATATGTTTTTGTGCTCGATCGCGGCTATATCATCCGCAATGAAACTGGCAAAGCAGTAAGGGCGATCGGCACGATCATGGATATCACTCAGCGCAAGCAAGCTGAAGAAATTATTCGCTATCAAGCTGTTTATGACCAACTCACCGGTTTACCGAACCGGATACTTTTTAACGAGAGGCTGCTGGCGTCCTTAAAACAAGCTAAAAAAAACCAACAAATGCTAGCTGTGATGTTTTTAGACTTGGACAGGTTCAAAAAGATTAATGATACACTAGGTCACGCTGCGGGCGATCGCCTGTTAGAAGGTTTTGCCGGACGCATCAGCGACACTTTGCGATCGACTGACACGGTTGCCCGCTGGGGAGGCGACGAATTTACCATACTGCTTCCCGACATCAATTGCTTAGAAGATGCAGTTAAAACAGCTCAAAGAATACTCAACAATTTAAAGCCAGCATTTAAACTAGAAGGACAACCGTTTCATGTTAGCAGCAGCATCGGCATTGCCCTTTATCCCGATGATGGTGAAGATGCCGAAACTTTAGTCAAAAATGCCGATGCCGCCTTGTATTACGCTAAAGAAATGGGAAGAAATAACTATCAGTTATATACTTCAACACTTAATCCCCACGGCAGCCATTTACTAACTATAGAACACAGACTGCACGAGGCTTTAGAACAGGGAGAATTTGAGGTTTTCTACCAGCCAAAAGTCAACATTACTACTTGGGAAATTCAGGGCATGGAAGCCCTGCTGCGCTGGCAACATCCAGAATTAGGTTTAGTTACTCCCGCGACATTTATTCCGATCGCCGAAGAGAACGGACTCATTGTACCTATTGGGGAATGGGTGCTGCAAACAGCCTGCACTCAAAATAAAGCTTGGCAGGATACTTTGCAGCCAGATTTGCGGGTAGCAGTCAACGTTTCGGCTAGGCAGTTCCAGCAATTTAATTTATTAGAAATGGTAGCGAAATGCTTGGAAAAAAGCGGTTTAGCACCCAAGTATTTAGAGTTAGAAATTACCGAGACTACAGCCATGCAAGATATGGATTATACCACAAAAGTTCTCAGGGAGTTGCAGAATATGGGAGTGCAAATTGCGCTGGACGATTTCGGCACGGGTTATTGTTCTCTAAATTATCTCAAAAAGTTTCCCTTGAATATATTAAAAATAGATAAATCCTTTGTCAGCGGACTGACGACTGATCCGTGCGAACGGGCGATCGCCAAGGCTGTAGCGACCCTGGGGCGAGATTTGAACTTGAGCGTGGTAGCCGAAGGAGTAGAAACTAAAGAGCAGTTGGAGTGTTTGCGCGAACTCCACTGTCAAGAAATTCAGGGTTATTATTTCAGCCCTGCACTATCAGCCAATGATGCTAAGAAGCTATTGGTAAATTCTCAGTTGCAACCAGTGAAAATTGCTTAATTAGTCATTAGTCATTAGTTATTAGTCATTAGTCATTAGTTATTAGTCATCAGTCATTTGTAGTGTGGGTGAGGCGCGGTTCAAGATTTATCTATTGCTGACAATAGTGTAAGGTGCAACCTCAGCACCCTACAAATAGAGTTTGCGGGTCGAGGACTGTACTTAGAGGCCGATCGCCTTGCAAAAGCCAGCGATTTCAACAATCGCTGGTTTCTACTACTCCTTTTTCATAAGGACAATAATTTCTTGTTCTAGCAGCTTCATTTGTTCAAGAACTTGATTGTGATGTTCTTGAGCCGCTTGCAATCTAACTTTAAGTATTTCTTCGTGAGATTCTAGATAGGCCAGGTGAGAGCGCTGCAATTCTTTCAACTGGCTTAAAATTTTCCCAATACTTCTTTGTCCTGAGTAGACAGAACTTGCTTTGTTTCTATAAAACCTCGTGCTATTTCCCTGAGAAGTTGCGTCCGCGAAGACATCCCCAATGCTTTCGCTTTCTCCTCCAGTGCTTCCCAATCTTCTTCCTCTAGACGTAGAGTAGCGTTGATCGTTTTCTTTTTCGGATTTTCCATAGGCTTGAGACATAACGGGACTTCTCCACAATTATTGCACGTGCGACTATTGACTTCGAGGTTTGCACGTGCAATAATTTAATTACCGATTGCACGTGCAGTGCGATCGGCGTGCAAGTGTTTTCACAAACACGTGCATACCCCTTAACCTGCTGGGGTTTGGGCTGCAAACCAAACCCCTTTCTCTCAAAAGCGTTAAATCAGGAGTCAAAATCCCATGAAATCAGCGGCACAAAATCAGGTACTGCATCAACTCAAGCTCATGGAAACCAACTTGCGCGAAATTGAGTGCAAGCTAGTTAAAACCTCCGTTTTAAACTTGTGGCAAATAGTTTTGCCCGATGGAAAGAGAATTTTGCTGGAACACGCGGGCGGCGGACACTGGATTTTTCGGTCTAACGGTATTGAGAAATCTCATCCAGAAGTGCGAAAAGCTGTTTTGCGGGCGATCGGCATTTGCTCGGCCCACCGCAGTTAAGGTAAGAGCCGATCGCCCCCGCAGCTTAAAACTTAAAATAGTGTGCAGAATAACGGACTTGTACCTAAAGACAGAGGAAAATATCGCTACCCCAACATAAAGGCTTTGTCTATGCAGCCAATTCGCACATTTAACGTTTCCCCGTCGCTACCGACAATTCTCGAACCCCTACGCAAGCTTGCCTACAACTTGCACTGGGACTGGAACGTCGATACCAAAGACCTCTTCCGCCGCCTCGATCGAGACCTGTGGGACTCCAGCAATCAAAACCCGGTGCTGATGCTCGGAACCATATCTCAAGAGCGACTGCAAGAAATGGCAGAAGACGAAGGCTTCATTGCCCAAATGAACCGAGCAGCCCAGCAGTTAGACGATTATCTCAAAAACCGCGCCTGGTACCGCAAACAGCGCGGCACCGAGCAGCAAGAATGCTACGCTTACTTTTCGATGGAATTCGGCTTAGTTAAAGCCCTACCCATCTATTCAGGCGGTTTGGGCGTGCTCGCAGGCGACCACCTCAAATCAGCTAGTGATTTGGGCTTGCCCTTAGTCGGTGTCGGCCTGCTCTACCAAGAAGGCTATTTTTCGCAGTATCTCAACGCCGACGGCTGGCAGCAAGAACGCTATCCGCTCAACGATTTCTACAATATGCCGCTGCACCCAGAACGCAATCCCGACGGTTCGGAATTGCGGATTGAGGTGGACTATCCCGGCCGCAAGGTGTATGCCCGGATTTGGCGAGTACAAGTGGGAACGGTTCCTTTGTACCTAATGGATACAAATATTGAACCTAACAGCCGCTACGACCAAGATATTACCGACCAACTGTATGGCGGTGATAAAACTCTGCGGATGCACCAAGAAATCATGCTGGGCATCGGCGGCGTGAAAATGCTCAAGGCATTGGGGCTGACAGTTACGGCTTATCACATGAATGAAGGCCACGCGGCTTTCATGGCTTTGGAACGCATTCGGATGCTGATGGAGGAATATCACCTGAGTTTCGTGGAAGCGGAACAGGTGGTGGTTTCGAGCAGTATGTTTACGACTCACACGCCGGTGCCTGCTGGGTTTGACTTGTTCGAGCCGGATATGGTGATGCACTATCTAGGTCAGTATCCCAAGATGTTTGGCTTGTCGCAAGATCAGTTTTTGGGATTGGGCCGGGAGAATACTGGCGATTTGTCCGCACCTCTGAATATGGCAATTTTGGCAATTAAAATGTCGAGTTTTGTCAACGGGGTGGCGGCTTTGCACGGCGTGGTGTCGCGCCCGATGTTTCAGGGTTTGTGGCCGGGTTTGCCGCAGGAAGAAGTACCAATTACTTCAATTACCAACGGGGTGCACGCTCGCAGTTGTGTGGCGAAGTCTACTCAGGAGTTGTACGATCGATACCTCGGCCCGGATTGGGAAATGACTCGCAAGGACGATCGACTCTGGGATCGGATGTCATCGATTCCTGACGAGGAATTGTGGCGCAATCACGAACGCTGTCGATCGGAGTTGGTGGTGTTCGCACGCGAGTGGCTGCAAAAGACTTTGCGCGAGCGCGGTGCGGCCCAAACGGAAATCGAACACGCGCGGGAGGCTCTCGATCCGAAGGTGCTGACGATCGGGTTTGCCCGCCGCTTTGCTACTTACAAGCGGGCTACACTGTTTTTGCGCGATGTCGATCGAATTATGCGGATCATGCGGGACAAAAACCGCCCGGTGCAGTTTGTGATTGCTGGGAAGGCTCACCCGATGGATATTCCGGGTAAGGAATTGATTCGGGATATCGTTCACTTCATCCGCGAGCACGACACGATGAGCTCGATGGTCTTTTTGCCGAACTACGACATTAACGTCGCTCGGATGATGGTGTCGGGCTGCGATGTGTGGCTGAATACGCCGCGCCGCCCCCGTGAGGCTTCCGGGACTTCGGGGATGAAAGCTTCGATGAATGGTTTGCCGAATCTGAGCATTCTTGACGGATGGTGGGATGAAGCTGATTATGTTCGCACCGGTTGGCCGATCGGACATGGCGAGTTTTACGAAGATACTAAGTATCAGGATGAGGTCGAGGCGAATGCTTTGTACGACTTGATGGAAAAGGAAGTTGTACCGCTGTTTTACAACCGGGATGCTGATGGCATTCCGCGCGGTTGGACGGCGAAAATGAAGGATTCTATTCGCTTGAATTGTCCTTTGTTCAATACTGCTCGGATGGTGAAAGATTACGCGCGGCGGGCTTATTTCCCGGTGAGCGATCGCTACCACACCATGACTTCGGATAATTGTGCTCCCGCCAAGGAGTTGTCTCACTGGAAGAAGCACGTTCTCGCGAAGTGGCACGATATTAAGATTGAGGCTGTTGATATTTCCCAGGATAAGGAAGTCAAGGTCAATCAGTCTATCTCTGTTAAATCTCGGATTAATCTGAAGGGATTGACTCCTGCAGACGTGCAAGTCGAACTTTATCAAGGTTCGGTTGATGCTAACGGCGATATCATTGGTGGCGTGCCGGTGGTGATGGAGTATTTGGGAGAAGATTCTCACAATGCTAGCCTTTATACGGCTGACATTACTTATACTTCTAGCGGTTTGCAAGGTTTGTCCTTGCGCGTTTTGCCGAAGCACGATAATCTCAGCAGTCCTTATGAAGCTGGCGTGATTCTCTGGGCACATTAGTCAGTAGTCAGTAGTCAGTAGTCAGGAGTCAGGAGAATAAAGGAAGATTTTCCTAATTCTCCCTCTCTCCGACTCTCCCACTTTTGTTATCTTCCTTGGGGAATGACTATTTAGCCGATTGTGCGATCGCCCAATACCACATTCCGCCTATTCCCCAGTACCACCAGTGAGCGCGTATATAAGCGTACAGCAAGGCATCTCGCTGTTCTTTTAATGCTTTGAGGGTGGCAACACTGGTGGGGCTTTCGGGGATGTTTGAATCACCGATGAACGCTGATTATTCTGCGGAATATTTGCGAAATTCAGACTGGGTTCGAGGATAGATCAATATCTACCATATACTGGCAGAGTTTCATCAGTTAGAGTTGACATTCTGCCAGTTTTCCTTATTTTTGGTGTTGCTGAATACAGGTATAAATTCAAGATTTCGGAATTTTTATAAGCCCAGTATGGTGAGTTTTGTAACTTCCGATAAAAGTTGATTTATACCGTGAATCAGCAAGGCCCAGAATCTATATCCATCAATAGGAAAGCCGCATAACAAAATAGTGGTTTCACAATAGTCACACTTTTTCATCCTGCTATTCCATAAAATTGAAGGCAGCTTTGAGACACCTCTATAGCGCTTCTCAAAAAAGTGAGGTATGCGCTATGCGCTATGCGCTATGCCCTATGCCCTATGCCCATGAGTACCTCATATGAGAGCTCGAAAGGCTATAGTTTAGCTTATTTACTTACAGCCGCTGGCTGCTGACGGTTTCGCACTTCCAGAAAAATCAACAAAGCATTAACATCAGCCGGATTTACCCCACCAATTCTCGCCGCTTGGCCAATCGTCAGCGGTTTCACCTTAGCCAACTTTTCCCGCGATTCTTTGGAGAGAGTTGTAATTGCCATGTAATCCAAATCTGCAGGCAATTGTCGGCGTTCGTGTTTGGCAATGTCATCGATTTGATTTTGCTGTCTTTGCAGGTAGCCGGAATATTTGATGTCAATTTCTGCACCATCTTTCTCAGCCAACTTCAGACTAGGATTGCCTAAATTGTAGCGTTCCAAATCCACATAATGAAAACCAGGACGACGCAACAAATCAGCCAGAGTAATTGAACCTTTAATCGCTTGTTGAGTATCAGCCAAAATTGCCTTGCCAATCTCCTCGTGTTCTTTCACCCGCGTCGAGTACAAGCGTTCCTTCTCTGCCACAATATTAGCTTGTTTGCGATCGAACAACTCCCAGCGGCGATCGTCAATCAAACCAATTTCCCGTCCCAGCGGAGTCAAGCGTTGATCCGCATTGTCCGATCGCAATAATAGCCGATATTCCGATCGCGAAGTCAACATCCGGTAAGGTTCCCGCAAATCCTTCGTACACAAATCATCTATCAAAGTCCCGATATAACTTTGCTCGCGAGGAAACACAATCATCTCCTGATTTTTCGCAAACCTGGCCGCATTAATACCCGCCACAATCCCCTGTGCAGCCGCCTCCTCATATCCAGTTGTACCGTTCACCTGACCCGCGCAAAACAGCCCTTCGATCTTCTTAGTCATCAGGGTTGGAAAGCACTGAGTTGCCGGCAAATAATCGTACTCCACAGCATAAGCAGGGCGCATCATCTCGCACTTTTCCAAACCCGGAAGAGTCCGCAACATTTGCAACTGCAAATTTTCCGGTAAACCAGTAGAAAAACCTTGGATATAAAGTTCAGGAATATCTCTACCTTCCGGTTCAATAAAAATCTGGTGACTTTCCTTATCCGCAAACCGCACAATCTTATCTTCAATACTCGGACAGTAGCGCGGCCCCTTCGCATCAACCCAGCCGCCGTAGACTGGAGAAAGGTGCAAATTGTCTCTAATTAACTGGTGAGTAGCGGGCGTAGTTCGAGTCAAATAACAAGGCATTTGTTCCCGTTCGATCCAAACTTCTGGATCGAAACTAAACCAGCGAACCTCTGCATCTCCCGGCTGCGGTTCCATGTTGGTGTAATCGAGAGTACGTTTGTCAACTCTTGCCGGAGTTCCTGTTTTTAACCTGCCCGTTTCAAAGCCCAAACGATTGAGAGTTTCCGTCAAACCAACGGCGGCAAATTCTCCCGCACGTCCGGCGGGCATCGACTTATTGCCCACCCAAATTGTGCCACCTAAAAAAGTGCCTGTGGTCAGAATTACTGCTTTGCATTCAAAAGCGACGCCGAAGTATGTTTCGACTCCGATTACTTCTTCATTTTTGCCCAAAACTAAGTCTGTCACCATCGCTTCCCGGATGGTCAAATTGGGTTGGTTTTCAACAATATTATTCATGACAGCGGCGTATTCCCGCTTGTCAGTTTGTGCTCTCAGCGCCCAAACTGCAGGGCCTCTCGAAGAGTTGAGGATGCGTTTTTGTAGGTAGGTGCGATCGGCCATTTTGCCAATTTCCCCGCCTAACGCATCCACTTCGTTAGTAAGTTGGGTTTTAGCCGGGCCGCCCACAGCCGGATTGCAAGGTTGCCACGCAATTTTGTCGAGGTTGAGGGTGAGGAGAAGGGTGCGACATCCGAGGCGAGAAGTGGCGAGGGCGGCTTCGCAGCCGGAGTGTCCGCCACCTACTACGATGATGTCGAAACTGTCTTGGAATTCTACGGGTGTTTGTGCGGTCATTCGATTTTAGATTTTAGATTTTAGATTTTAGATTGAAGAATAGACATCTGGCAAAATTAGGTTTTAGTTTCCTCAATTAAAACTCTTCCTCTCCATTAGTGTAGCTGCTTTCTTCAAACATCGATGTTAATCCAGTAATTTTTACGGGGGGTCGATCTTTGAATTCTACGACAAATGACAACTCCCCACCCATTGCCGCGATATAACTTTGCAAAGTAGATACCAACAAATCCGCACGGCGTTCTAGTCGCGAGACATTTTCTTGACGCATATTTAATAATTCTGCCATGCGAATCTGAGTAAATTTCCTTGCTTTTCGTAAGTCTTGCAAGGTCATTTCTTCAGCCATTAATTCAACCGATCGCTTTTCGACTATTGTTCGTTGTTCGGGAGGCAAATTTTCCATAATAGTCTTCAGGCTAATTGTCATCTGTTTCTTGCTCCATTAACTTATTCAAATGGTCGGCAAATCTACTATCTGCTATCTTAATTATTTGCTTGTAAAATCGCTTCTCACTACTACCCGATTTGTCCCCAGCTACCAACAAAATCGCTTCTCTGCGGGGGTCAAATGCAAAAGCGACTCGCCAAACTCCATCAGCCGCCTGAAACCTAAGTTCTTTCATATTGGTGTAGGTAGAACCATTGAGAGTATCGACGTGAGGACGCTTGAGGTTTGGGCCAAATTCTTGTAACAGTGTGAGTTTTGCTAAAAGCTCTAATCTGACATCAGTGGGGAATTCGCTAAACTCAGAGTAAAAATCAAAGTGAAACTGAATGTTCCATGTCATTTGGATCGATTATGCCTTACATAGCATATTATAGACAATAGTCGATCGAATAACCATATTTAATATGCACCCTTCGCGCCTTCGCAGTTCAACAATTCCGTACTTTTCCTGTTTTGCGTTATGTTAGACAAAAAAATCTCAACAAGCGTACACAAGTGAAATACTTCTTCTTATCCGACGGCTGGAAAGTTGGGCGCGTCTGGGGCGTCGGCGGCGAGTGGAGTCACGCTGCCTGGAGGCGGCCGCCGGACATCCAACAGCTCAACCTCTGTCTTTCCGATCGCAACGAAAAAATGTGGCTCTACCGCGTAGAAGACGCCGTACTCATGGTAGAAGTCGAACCAGCAGTTCGTCCCGATCCGGCCGATCCCGCCAAAAATATCGGCAACGTTACCCTCACCAGACTGATCGATGCCGAGCAAGTCCTCGAACGCCTCGGGACGATCGCCGCCCGCTGCGAAATGGGCAACCCGCAACTAATGTAATGCTCAACATATTGCAATCGGTTCTAACACTCGATACACTTCTTTAAATAACTTTCATTTTTATGCCTCCACCTTTGAAGGTAGATGGCAGTCGGCAAAAGGCAGAGTTTAAACCCTGCAGGTAACTGCTGGGGATTCAGAATCTGATTTTTCCGTAAAAATAGACATCATCACTTACACCTTGGAGAACCGCAGTCAATGGGACTACCCTGGTATCGCGTACACACAGTCGTCTTAAATGACCCAGGCCGATTGATTTCTGTACACTTAATGCACACTGCCCTCGTGGCAGGTTGGGCCGGCTCAATGGCCCTTTATGAACTAGCAGTTTTTGACCCCACAGACCCAGTTCTGAACCCAATGTGGCGTCAAGGGATGTTCGTGTTGCCCTTCATGACTCGCTTGGGAGTTACGGGTTCTTGGGGCGGTTGGAGCATCACTGGCGAAGGTAACGTCGATCCGGGCTTCTGGTCCTTTGAAGGCGTCGCCGTCGCTCACATCGTCCTCTCTGGCCTGCTGTTCTTAGCAGCAGTTTGGCACTGGGTATTTTGGGACTTAGAACTTTTCAGAGACCCTCGCACCGGTGAACCAGCCCTCGACTTGCCAAAAATGTTTGGCATTCACCTGTTCCTCTCCGGCTTGCTTTGCTTCGGCTTCGGCGCATTTCACCTTTCGGGACTTTTTGGCCCGGGAATGTGGGTGTCCGACCCCTACGGCCTGACCGGTCACGTCCAGCCAGTGGCGCCTTCTTGGGGCCCTGAAGGCTTCGATCCGTTCAATCCGGGCGGCATCGTGGCTCACCACATTGCAGCGGGCGTAGTCGGCGTAATTGCCGGTTTGTTTCACTTGACAGTGCGGCCGCCGGAACGTCTTTACAAAGCCCTGCGGATGGGGAATATCGAAACTGTACTTTCTAGCAGTATCGCTGCCGTGTTCTTTGCAGCCTTTGTGGTTGCGGGTACGATGTGGTACGGTTCTGCTGCAACTCCGATCGAACTTTTTGGCCCGACTCGCTATCAGTGGGACAGCGGCTATTTCCAACAAGAAATCGATCGCCGAGCTCAAGCTAGCTTGGCCGGTGGCCAAAGCTTCCAATCCGCTTACGAACAAATTCCCGAAAAATTGGCTTTCTACGACTACGTGGGCAACTCTCCTGCTAAAGGCGGTTTGTTCCGCGCCGGCGCGATGGTCAATGGCGACGGTATTGCTAAATCTTGGCTGGGCCATCCAGTATTTACTGACAGCGAAGGTCGGGTTTTGTCGGTTCGCCGCCTCCCCAACTTCTTTGAAACTTTCCCAGTAATTTTGACGGACAAAGATGGGGTCGTTCGTGCTGACATCCCCTTCCGCCGTGCTGAATCAAAATACAGCTTTGAACAAAGCGGAGTTACCGTCAGCTTCTACGGCGGCGAACTTAACGGTCAAACCTTTAATAATCCTCTAGATGTTAAGCAGTTTGCTCGCGCTGCTCAAAAAGGTGAAGTATTTGAATTCGATCGCGAAACCTTGAATTCTGACGGGGTGTTCCGCACTTCGACTCGCGGTTGGTTCACTTTCGGACACGTTTGCTTTGCTTTGCTGTTCTTCTTCGGCCATATCTGGCACGGTTCTCGGACTATTTTCCGCGACGTGTTTGCTGGTGTTGAGGCTGACATGGAAGAACAAGTCGAGTGGGGCTTGTTCCAAAAACTGGGCGACGTGACCACCAGAAGAGAAGAACCTCTCTAAATTTCGCCACCCTCTGGCTAGCCGGGAAACTTCCCCGGTGTAAAAAAACCCGGTTTCTTGAAGAAACCGGGTTTTTTTAGTTAATATTGACACTCCCCCGCCTTAAGGCACGGGGATTCTTAAGACATTTCAGTCTTAATATCCCTATCGCGCTTAGGAATGAGAATTAAATAACTTCCACAAGTTTGTGGGATGGGGAGCATCTCAGTTTTGCATTTACAGTGCGAGC